>NZ_WJID01000060.1:0-13914 GCF_010994055.1 Gracilibacillus thailandensis
TATACTGTTTGGTATGGAGAGGGGGGGTAATATGAATATTAAAAAGCCGAGTGTGAGCACTCGACTTATGCTTAATAATCTATTTTTTTTGTTTTCTTAATTTTACCTGTCCATTTTTTGTATCCGCCTTGTAACTGATAGAGATCTTTATATCCTTGCTTATCAAGAATTAATGCAGCTCTCATGGAGCGTGAACCATTTTGGCAATATAAATAAACAGGTTTGTCTTTTCTCAGCTCAGTTAAACGCTGTTTTAATTGCGTTAATGGTATGTTTCTGGCACCAAGAATGTGCCCACCATCATATTCCTTCGGTTCTCTCACATCTATAAGTTGAGCTTTACGATAACCTTCACGAAATTCATTTTCCGTTAGGGCTTTTAGTATCTTTTTTTGTTTAAAATAGCGGTATACGGTAAATAAAATAAAGGCAATTAGTATACCGATAAGAATGTATAATTCTGTCATTTTTTGAATCCCCCAATGTTCTTCTATTAAATCCTCTAAAAAGGATTATACCATTTAATAGTGTGAAATAAAGAAAAAAATTTTGAACTTAAGGATTTTATGAAAGATGTCTTGTCTCACCTGTCATTCTATTGTATGCTTTTATTTACATAATATATATAGTAATGGAGGATGTATATGCCTACACCGACAATGGAAGATTACATAGAACAGATTTATATACTAATGGAAACAAAAGGATATGCAAGAGTATCTGCGATAGCTGAGGCTTTACAAGTGCAGCCGTCATCTGTGACGAAAATGGTACAAAAGCTAGACCGGGATGACTATTTGAATTATGAAAAATACCAAGGGCTGATCTTAACCTCAAAGGGTAAAAAAGTAGGGGAAAGATTAGTATATCGTCATGAATTGTTGGAAAAATTCCTTAGAATTATCGGTGTTGATGAAGAAAATATTTATACCGACGTTGAAGGAATTGAGCATCACTTGAGCTGGAATTCAATTGATCGCATTGGTAATGTAGTACAATTTTTAGAAAATCCTAAACGAGCAAAAGAATTAAGGGAATTTCAGTCAAAAAAGGACTAGATTATCAAGTTCTATCTACTGGTACAAATGTATATATATAATGTGATACCGGTTAGATAGGGTGATATCATGAAAATTGATGGTGTTTTCTCAGGTGGGGGTGTTAAAGCCTTTGCATTTTTAGGGGCGATCCAGGCATTCGATGAAAAAAACATACAATTTGAAAGAGTAGCTGGTACATCTGCTGGAGCCCTATTTGCTACGTTTATAGCTGCTGGTTATACAGCAAAAGAAATGAAAGAAATTTTTTTGCATTTGCCACTTGAAAATTTCCTTGATCAATCGAAATGGAGTAGCATGTTTCCTTTTTTAAAATGGCTAACATTATATAACACCATGGGCTTATATCGAGGAAATTATTTTGAAGATTGGTTGAATGAAAAACTGATGGAAAAAGGTTTGACATCTTTCTCAGATATTCCCTCAGATAAATTGAAGATTGTTGCAGCAGATTTAACTTTAAATCGTGTGGTAGTCTTTCCAGATGATCTGAAGAAAAATTACCATATTGATGCTGATTATTTTCCCATCGCCAAAGCTGTTCGTAGCAGTATCTCCATACCATATTTTTTTCGACCTTCTAAAATTATCAATCCCCTCACAAGACAAAAAAGTATTATTGTTGATGGCATGATTTTAAGTAATTTCCCATTATGGTTATTCGATCAAGGAAATGGAAAACGTGATCGCCCGATTCTAGGTTTACAATTAACAGATCCTGCGCAATATTATTACAATAATAAAATTAAAAATGCTGTGGATATGTTAAAGGCGGTTATAGGTACGATGAGAAAAGCATATGACACGAGATACATTTCGGAAAATGTAGCGAAAGATATTTTGTTTTTTCCAATTGATGATGTGAATGCTACTGAATTTAATATATCATTAGAAAAAAAGCAGGAATTAATGGAATTAGGGTATCAAAGGACCATCAAATTTTTATCTAAGTGGTCTCTATAGAAAAAGAACAGAGCGCATTATAACGACGCTCTGTTCTTTTTCTTTTGCTTATTTCCTTCAATGACTCTTAAGTGAGTGTGATTTTTTCTAGTTTTTAATGGTCGAATTGTTTTCTTTGTTGTGATATTTTGTTTGATTGGACTAGGTTGCGTGTGCTTATTTTGATGCTGGTATTTATATTTTTGTTTCGATTGTTTCACAGCTTTTCGATATTTTCTAAGTTCATTTGGTGTTCGTCTTCTTAGAAAGAAGAAGTACACTAAACCAAAAATGGCTGCACCGATTAACAAGGATATAAATAGGAATTTAAGTAAACCGATTGTGTCAGTAATTAAAAAAGAGATAAAACCGAACACAGCTAAACCGATCAATGCATAAACAACGATAGAACCTATGTTTCGATTCATTTAAGCTTCCTCCTTTATATAAAAGTATACACGATTTTAAGTCCTTTCTATAGTTATACCCGTTATTTGTTGGATTTTATACAAAAAAATTTTAATTACTTGAAACAGCGGTATTAAAGCGCTTTATTTTTATTGTATTAGAAAAATAGCAAAATAACTAGATCTTAAGTACAATTAGCATGAAAAAGTTGATTTTGGTTAGCCTATTTTTTGAGGTGATTATTTTGAGACGTGTCTATCTTAAAGAAAAAAAACAAGAAAAAACTTCTTTAATTCCCAAAACCATTAGTATCGGGTTTTTTGGTGGGCTTATCTGGGGGACAATTGCAGCCATTGCAGGTTACTTTAACTTTACAGAAGTAACTCCGAAGAGTTTAATTTTACGACCTTGGTTACAGTCAGCATGGTCAGATCAATGGTTAGGCCAATTTATTTCCATATTGATTATCAGTCTAATATCCATAGGATTAGCATTATTATATTATGTTTTATTGAAAAAGTTTCCAGGTATGTTACCAGGCATATTGGCTGGAATTGTTTTGTGGTTTATTGTTTTTTGGTTGTTAGAACCGATTTTTACAAATATACCACCGTTTTTTGAGTTAGATAGTGATACAGTGGTGACTACTGTTTGTTTATTCATATTATATAGTGTATTTATCGCATATTCTATTTCTTTTGCTTATCAACAACATATAGGTGAAAATAATTAACCATCTATGTTAAGATGGTGAAGAAAGCTTGCGGAGATGGAGTGAAGGAAATGGGGAAGTTACTTTTATTAAATGGACCGAACTTAAATCGTTTAGGAAAACGAGAACCTGATCTATATGGCAATGAAACATTACAGGATATTGAGAATAAAGTGCGAGATGTAATAGAACCTTATCAAGTTCAATTAGATGCCAAGCAATCCAATCATGAAGGTGAATTAATTGACTGGATACATGAGGCAGAAGGAAAATATCATGGCATTATATTTAATCCAGGGGCATATACACATACTAGCATTGCGCTAAGAGATGCTATTAGTTCCATTACTGTTCCAGTTATTGAAGTACACATATCAAATGTACATAAGCGAGAGTCATTCCGTCATACTTCTATGTTAGCTCCTGTCTGTAGTGGTCAAATTGTTGGCTTAGGTACTAAAGGGTATCAATTAGCAGCAATGTATTTCTTAGAAAATAATTGATAGAAAGGGAGTTAGGGATGAAGCGACTTGAGAAATTAAAAAATGTAATAAAGCAAGAAAATATCGATGGATTATTAATAACTAGTCCGATTAATAGACGATATATTACTGGTTTTACAGGTACTTCTGGCGTAGCGCTAGTAACTAGTAGTGATGCAATCTTTGTTACTGATTTCCGTTACATGGAGCAAGCCAGTGAACAGGTAAAAGGATTTGATATTAAAGAACATAAAGGACCAATTCAAGACACTATTGCGGAATTAGTAGAGTCATTACAAATCCAAACGGTTGGTTTTGAAAAAGATGACCTGACATATGGTTCATATGAAAAATATAATGAAGCAATCAAAGCAAACTTGATTCCTTCCAATGGGTTAATTGAGAAATTACGCTTGATTAAAGATCAAGATGAGCTTAATATAATAAAAGATGCTTGTAAAATTGCCGATGATGCGTTTGACCATATTTTAAAATACATAAAACCGGGAGTAAAAGAGCTCGATATCTCTAATGAATTAGAGTTCTTTATGAGAAAGCAAGGTGCAACATCATCTAGCTTTGATATTATCGTTGCCTCCGGTTATCGATCTGCATTGCCGCATGGTGTAGCATCGGCAAAAGAAATTCAGTCTGGTGAATTAGTAACATTGGACTTTGGTGCCATGTATAAAGGATACGCTTCCGATATTACCAGAACACTAGCCGTTGGGAATATATCAGATGAATTAGAGACGATCTATCAAACAGTTCTTGAAGCACAGTTAAAAGGTGTAGAAGGAATAAAAGCGGGAATAACTGCCAAACAAGCTGATGCCTTAACTAGAGATCATATTGATCAAAAAGGCTATGGTAAATACTTTGGTCACTCAACAGGTCATGGACTTGGATTAGATGTACATGAAATGCCAGGTTTGTCGTTCCGTTCAGATGCAGTGCTTGAACCAGGCATGGTGGTAACAGTTGAACCGGGAATCTATGTACCTAATGTTGGGGGATGCCGCATAGAAGATGACATTGTAATTACGGAAGATGGCAATGAACGGCTAACGCATTCACCGAAAGACTTAATTCGCTTATCAGTATCGTAAACATTTTTGAGGAGGAATTTGATGATTTCAGTAAATGATTTTAGAACAGGACTAACCATTGAGGTAGATGGAGGTATTTGGCAAGTAATGGAATTCCAACATGTAAAACCTGGTAAAGGTGCTGCATTTGTGCGTTCCAAATTACGTAACCTCCGAAATGGTAATATTCAGGAAAAGACATTCCGAGGTGGAGAGAAAGTAAATAGAGCCCACATCGAAAATAGAAAAATGCAATATTTATATGGTTCTGGTGATACTCATACTTTTATGGATACCAACTCGTTTGAACAAACAGAATTACAAGCAAATCAGATTGAACGCGAACTGCAATTTATTAAAGAAAACATGGAAGTTAACATTTTAACATACGAAGGGGAAACTATCGGTGTAGACTTACCTAATAACGTTGAGCTTACCGTAACAGAAACAGAGCCTGGAATAAAAGGGGATACAGCAAGCGGCGGAACCAAGCCAGCAACATTAGAAACAGGTTTAACCGTTCAAGTACCTTTCTTCGTTAATGAAGGAGATGTACTAGTAATCTCCACAGCAGACGGCAAATACGTCTCCCGTGCATAATATTAGAATAGAAAGAAGAAAAACTACTAAGTGACCTTCACTTAGTAGTTTTTTTCTTTTATAAACAGTCAAGCACAAAATCCATAAACTGCGAAGTAACTTAGACATGGATTCACTCTCTTCCCGTACTGCATTTTGATGAGTGCTGCTATACGCTCCGGCAGAATACTGCGCTTTCCGTGGGCTCGGCTTCAGCTAACTTTGCAAAGAAAACCATTTTGCAAAGTGGATCTTCAGCTCTCGCTGTCCCACAGGAGTCTACGTATTCTGCCTCCGCTATTTTTGTTCTCCGATTATAGAAAGAAATGAACTCATGGAAAAACTTTTCTGTTTTGTTACAGTGCTAATCGGCTGTAAATGCCACTTTGGCATAGTCGCACCCTATGCTATATATGGTGGAGAAATCGATTGGTTGATTTCGGATAAGTGTTGTGGAGCATATCTAACGAAGGCCGCCCACTTTCACTCCTGTGGGACCTGTTTGACCTGAAGATCCACTTTTTCGAGTAGTTTTTGCTCGAAAAAGTTAGCTGAAGGGCAAACCCCACGGAAAGGGAAGTGGGCAGCCGGAGTGGTAGTTATCATCACGATATTTTTCAAAATTATCTCTTAGGTGACTCGCACATCTAATTACCACATTACTTCGCAGTTTGTATCTACTAATACGACATATGAAAGAATTGGAGTCGCGGCTAGTTGTCCGACTCTTTTTATATGAATCAGGTACAAAACAAAGGTTTTTGTTTTAAGAATTTGGTGATTGGTCAAGTTTTTCATATTCTCTTATCTATCTTTGGTTATATCTATTAGAGACTCGCATAGAATGTTTATAGAAATAGCTTATGGAAAAGAGGCAATGTTTATGGAGAGTGTTTTGAAAATACTTCCGAGCCATATCTCTGAACAAATTGACTTTTTTCTGGTAAAGGAAGATATAGATATACAGGAGATTAGACTAAGAGTAAATCAACCAGTTGAGTTAAATGATGGCAGGCGAGCAACATGGTTAAAACAGACATTTTTTAGCCAGTCGGATGCAAAAATGTTTCTAAACAAAATTAGTGACTTTTCTTTATATCGACTTGAAGAGGAGTTAAGGCATGGATTTATCACCATTCAAGGTGGTCACCGAATAGGTATTTCAGGTTCTGTCATTTTAGAAAATAAACAAGTGAAGGCGATACATCATGTTAGTTCCTTCAACATAAGGATTGCCAAACCTCAATTTGGTATTATTCAACCTTATTTACATTACCTTATGACAGATACCATCCAAAATACACTAATCATAGGTCCACCACAATCAGGTAAAACAACATTTTTAAGAGATCTTGCTAATTATTGCGCAAGTGCCAGTTCAAAGCTTGAACTTAAAACAGCTATTGTCGATGAACGTTCTGAAATTTGTGCTTCCATAAATGGTGTCCCACAGCATTTATTAGCACCTAGAATTGATGTATTAGATCGCTGTCCAAAGGCAGAAGGAATGATGATGTTTGTTCGTTCCATGTCTCCCGATGTCATTATTGTTGATGAAATTGGAAGTGAACGGGATGCCGAAGCGATTGATGAAGTGATTCATGCAGGTGTACAAATAGTTTGTACCGTTCATGGCAGGTCATTAGCTGATATTAGCGAGCGACCAACGATTCAAAAGATATTACAAAAAAACATATTTCAACGATTTGTTATCTTGTCGAATCAGCATCAAGCAGGAGAAGTAACAGAAATTTTGAATGATAAAGGACAACCTCTTTATCAAAGAAGCGTGATATTATGATCAGGCTTCTGGCGTGTTTCTTCATCATAGGATCTTTAACTTGGGCTGGGCATGAATATGCTAAAAACCTTGCTAATCGACCGAGATTCATCCGAATGTTCAAAAATGCCTTGCAAATTCTAGAGGCAGAAATAGTCTATAGTCAGGCAACTATTAAAGAATCTTTAACTTCTGTCGCAAATCAGATACCAAACCCAATTTCTGCTCTCTTTCAGCAGATTGCGGCGGATATCCAAGAAGATAAAGAGCAGCTTTATCCAATATGGGAAAGTCACGTGGATAAATTTTATCAGAAACATCCGATTCAATTAGAAGATAAAGAAATTCTTCAACAATTTGGCAGAACGTTGGGACAGCATGATATTATTCAACAACAAAAATATATTCGCTTAACTATAAACCATTTAGAAAGAAAACTGACAGAGGCTGAAGAAAAGAATCATCGCTATGGAAAAATGTCAAGAAGTATTGGCTTTCTGGTTGGTACATTTATCGTTTTACTCTTGCTATAGAGAGGAGATATCACGTGATTGGAGATACAAGTGTTTTATTTCAGATTGCAGGCATCGGAATTATCGTTGCGATGATTCATACTATATTAAAGCAAATGGGGAAAGAGGAATATGCTCAATTTGTAAGCTTGGTTGGGTTTATCATTGTTCTGTTGTTTGTGCTTAACAGTATTTCGGATCTATTTCAGCAGATAAGAGCCGTATTTTTTCTAAAAGGATAATGGTGTATGGAAATCTTTGAAGTAATCAGTGTAGGAATTATAGCATCCGTACTATTTTTATTATTAAAGGACAAGCAGCCCAGTATTGCGTTTCTTGTAATTGTTTTAACCGTTCTCTATTTTTTCATCTTTGTTATTCAATATGTACAAGAAATTCTTCAACTCATTACTTATTTGGGTGAACAGGCAAATATTAATGAAATCTATATTAAAACCATACTTCAAATTATAGGGATATCTTATATTACAGAGATTGGAGCAAACATCGTCAAAGATGCTGGTTTAGAATCGATTGCTGTCAAGATAGAAATGATAGGAAAAGTGTTTATCCTCATTTTAGCTATTCCGATATTTAAATCTTTAATTGAAACGATAATAAATATTTTTCCGATCACATAGTTAGGAAGGATATACATGAACTTTACTAGAAAATTTGCTATCATTATCGCACTTTTCTTCTTTCTTATTCCAATGCAACTTGCAGCAGATGTAACCGACCAAACAGATGCTTACCAACAGATGATTGAAGGGAGCGAACTAGAAGGATATTGGGATTATTTAGGGGATCAATATAACGATGCACTTCCAGAGCTTAATAAAGAAAATTTATGGTCCATGGTAAAAGGAGACGGAAACCTCTCGATTAAGGAATGGTTGAAAGGGTTTCTCCGATTCTTCTTTTATGAGATTGTGGAGAATGGTAAATTACTGGGGACGTTAATACTGTTAACATTGTTTTGTTTAGTTTTACAGACCATACAAAACGCATTCGAAAGGCAAGTCGTTAGTAAAGTTGCCTATGCGATTGTTTATACGATGCTGATTATTATGGCATTACACAGTTTCCAGCTCGCAACGAATTATGTGCTTGATACAGTGGATATGGCGCAAAGTTTTTTAATAGCTTTATTGCCAATGTTACTAGGTATATTAGCATCTCTTGGACATCTTGTTACAATTTCGTTTTTTCATCCTATCATCATTTTTCTCATTCATACAAGTGTATTTGTCATTTCCAAAGTTGTTATACCGTTAATATTAATCTCAGCTATTCTTCAGATTGTTAGTACGATCAGTACCGAGTATAAAGCAACTAAATTAGCAAATCTAATCAAAAATATAGCTATTAGCTTGATGGGAATTTTACTGACCGTTTTTCTTGGGGTTATATCCGTACAAGGAGCTGCTAGCGCAATTCAAGATGGTATTGCGATGAAAACAGCTAAGTTTGTAACCGGTAATTTCATTCCAGTAATTGGAAGAATTTTCACAGATGCTACTGATACCGTGTTAAGTGCCACCATTTTGATTAAGAATGGCATTGGAATGATTGGTGTAGTCATATTAATTGGAATCGTATTGTTCCCTGCGATTAAAATTTTTACCATCTCTTTAATGTATAAAGTGGCGACAGCTATTTTACAACCTGTTGGTGATGGACCAGTCATAGAATGCTTGGATATTATCGGCAAACATATTCTTTACTTATTTGCTGCACTATTATTAGTTACCTTTATGTTTTTCTTCACGATAGTCATTCTTATTATATCCAGTAATTTAACGATGATGGTGAGATAGGAGGGGAGAATCATTGAGTACCTATCAAATTGGATATTACAAATAATCATTTATATGATTCTAGCAATGATCGTTGATCTTATTCTTCCCAGTTCAACATTAAAACAATATGTGAAATTAGTAGTTGGATTATTACTTATTTTAATTATTTTGCAACCATTGTTGTCTGTTTTTAATGTGAATGTTCACCAAATGGTGGATCAAATAATTCCGACAAATAGCGATTCATCTGTTGAATCCGAAATAGAAAATGGAATGAATCAACAGAAAAGTGAAATAGAACAGATACAAGCTGCATATGTATTAGAAGAGATGGTTGTCCAAATGGAAAATATAGTAGAGGAGGAGTTACAAGAGACGTACAATTATCAAATTGAGGACATGGAAGTAGATTGGGCTAGTCATCCAACTTCTGAAGAAAATGAACTAGAGCGTATAAATGTACAGCTTGTCGCGACGGATGATGATTCTGCTAAAGTTGAAGAGGTGCATATACAAATTGGTGACTCATTACCTCAAACTTCTGAATCTCCTCCAAATGATGCAAATGAAATAAAAGATTTCTTAGCTGATCAGTGGGGAGTAGAGGAAGAGATAATTCATATCAGATGGAAGGAGGAATAAGGTGCCTAAATGGATGGAAAAGTTTTTATCAAATCTAAAAATGAAAGACAAAAAACCTACAAAGATGCAATATATTGCTTTGCTGGTGTTAATAGCAGTTTTTATATTGTTAATTAGTAATTTATTCAGCTCAGACCAACCAGATAATGAATTAACTGATCCTCCAAGAATGATGGAATCATCATCAGAAGATGAAAAAAGTGAAACATGGAATCAATCCAATACATCTGATGCAACTTCCAAAATAGTAGATTTAGAGGCAGCGTATGAAAGTGATTTAGTTCAATTACTGGAGAAAATAACAGGTGTTTCTGAAGTTGAAGTAATGGTTAATTTAGACGCAACTAATGAACGAGTATACGAGAAAAACTTAGTTATTGGTTCACAAATAACAAATGAATCAGATCAAAATGGTGGTACAAGAAAAGTTGATGATGAAACAAGAGAACAAACCGTTGTCATCATTCGTCAAGGGGAACAAGAAAAACCATTATTAGTCCAAACTAAAAAACCAGAAGTCAGAGGTGTACTGGTAGTTGCAGATGGTGTGGACAACCTAGATGTTAAAAAATGGGTGTTAGAAGCCGTGTCCAAAGTATTGGATGTACCGGCACACCGAGTATCGGTTATGCCGAAAAACACATAGATTTATTAGGAGGGGAAACGATGTTAAAAAAGCAAACTGTTTGGTTGTTAACGATGTTAAGTTTAATGATTGTATTAAGTGTGTATTATTTAAATGCACCAACTGAAGGAGATTTAGCATATTTCGATGCGGATGAGCAACAAGATCAAACGACATCATCATCCAATCTAGATCAATTAATGAATGATTCAAATTTAGAAGAGACAGAGGAAGCGAGTATGGAAGAAGATGCCGCTGAAGAAGAAACGGAAATGGATGATTTAAATACATCATCGATTAACACTAACGACTATTTTACAGCAACCCGCATAGAAATTACCAATCAAAGAAGTGCAGAAAGAGAGAGGCTGGAAGAAATTGTTGCTTCAAGTGACAGTAGTTCGGATGAGAAAAATGAAGCTTATGAAGCGATGAAAGAAATAGATACGCTAAATACAAAAGAAAACATTTTAGAAGAAGAACTAAAGTCAAATGGTTATGAAGAGGTTCTGGTTCGCAATGTATCAGACAATAATCTCGTCATATCCGTTCAAGCAGACAGTCTCTCAGCGACAGAAGCAAATCAAATCATTCAACAAGCAAAAGATGAATTTGGTGAAATAAAAATTGAAGTCAATTATAAGTCAAGCTAAAACCGTTGTCTTCCGTTTAAATATGCGTTAACTTGTCCTTGAGAACTCTCGAGGGCATTTTTATTTGGAGTTCATTTGAATTAACTGTGATGTTTCGTCATAATTAAAACAATGGGTTGCAGTTTTCATATCTATTGCGTAAAATGTTAGAAGGAGTTATTAGTACCTGTTATTAATTGTAACAAAAGATGAAGGGGTGCAAACATGTTAACCATACAAGAAATCAATCAATTAATTGAAAAATTAGATCAATCAACTATTGAAGAATTCTCTTATGAAGCTAGTGGTGCCAAGATTAAACTGAAGAAAAATACAGGTGATTCCAAAACACAAGTAGTATCGCAACCTGTCGTACAACCGCAAGAAACAGTACCACAACCAAAAGTAGAAACAACTACAAAACCAGAAGTAACAACAGAAGCAACAGAAACAAAAGAAGAACCACAACCAAAAGCGGATTATGATCATGAAATTGTCTCACCTATGGTAGGTACTTTCTATAGTTCACCATCACCAGATAAACCTGTATATGTGCAGGTTGGAGATCAAGTAAATGAGGATTCCATTGTATGTATCGTAGAAGCGATGAAATTATTTAATGAAATCGAAGCAGATGTAAATGGAACAATAACTGAAATATTAGCTGAAAATGGTGAATTAGTGGAATACGGCCAACCATTATTCCGAATTAAGAAGGCATAAGGGGATGACATTGTGATTAAGAAACTGTTAATTGCTAACCGTGGAGAAATAGCAGTCAGAATTATTCGCTCTGCGAAGGAAATGGGCATAGAAACGGTGGCAGTATATTCAGAAGCTGATAGTGATGCATTGCATGTACAATTAGCGGATGAAGCATATTGTATCGGACCGAAATTAAGTACAGACAGTTATTTAAACTTTACTAATATTATGAGTGTTGCAACATTAACAGATACGGATGCGATCCATCCTGGTTACGGATTCTTATCAGAGAACGCAGATTTTGCAGAGATCTGTGATGCATGTAATATAACTTTCGTTGGCCCTAGTGCCTATGCGATCCAAAAAATGGGTACAAAAGATGTAGCAAGAGAAACGATGAGAGAAGCTGGTGTTCCAGTCGTTCCGGGGTCAAATGGTATCATCAAGGACGAAGAAGAAGGACTTAAGGTGGCAAATGGAATCGGATTTCCTGTTATTATTAAAGCCACTGCCGGTGGTGGTGGTAAAGGTATTCGTGTAGCCCGTACTGAGGAAGAGTTGCTAAAAGGTATCCGTGTAACCCAGAATGAAGCAGAAAAAGCGTTCGGAAACCCAGGTGTGTACTTAGAAAAATACATCGAGGATTTTCGTCATGTCGAAATTCAAGTTCTAGCAGATAATCATGGCAATGTAATACATCTTGGGGAACGTGATTGTTCTATTCAAAGAAGGTTACAAAAATTAATTGAAGAAACACCATCACCAGCAATTGATGAAGATATGCGAAAGAAAATGGGAGAAGCAGCAGTAAAAGCTGCGAAAGCCGTTCAATATTCTGGTGCAGGAACAATTGAATTCATTTTTGATCAAAAAGAAAACAAGTTTTACTTTATGGAAATGAATACTCGTATACAAGTAGAACACCCTGTTACTGAAATGGTTACAGGCGTGGATTTGATCAAAGAACAACTCCATATCGCTAATAATGAAACACTAAACTATAAACAAGAAGATATTACATTTAACGGATGGGCAATAGAATGCCGTATTAATGCGGAAAATCCCGAACAAGATTTTATGCCATCAGCAGGTAAAATCGAAATGTATTTACCACCTGGAGGCTTAGGAGTTAGAGTCGATTCAGCGGCATATCCAGGCTATCAAATCCCGCCATATTACGATTCGATGATTGCGAAATTAATTATTTATGGCAAGACAAGAAAAGAAGCTGTTGATCGGATGAAACGAGCACTCGATGAATTTGTAGTAGAAGGTGTTTATACTACGATTCCATTCCATCGAAAAATGATGGTACACCCTGTATTTGTTGATGGCGATTTTAATACAAGATTTTTAGAAAAGTATAGTATAATGGAAGAAGAGCAAGACTAATTTTAGTCAAAAAGGGGTGTTTATCATGGCTGAAAACCAATTACTTAACGTTAGTGAATCTACTCCTTTAGGAAAAGTAGAAATTGCACCTGATGTACTAGAAGTGATTGCTGGTATTGCTACTACTGAAGTATCTGGTGTCTCAAGTATGAGAGGGAATTTTGCGACGGGAGTAGCAGAACGATTAGGGAAAAAAGCACATGGTAAAGGAATTAAAGTAGATTTGATCGAAGATACTGTGTCCGTAGATGTATACATTGTCGTGGATTATGGTCACTCAGTTCCAGTTGTTGCTGAGAAAATACAATTGAATGTAAGGCAGGCAATCGAAAATATGACCGCCATTCAAATTAAAGAAATTAACGTCCATGTCGTAGGTGTTCATATGGAACAGGTGAATGATGAAAAAGATGAGTAATCTTTAATATTACTTATAGCTGGATAAAGGTCCTACAGATTATTCTGATAGGACTTTTATTCATTTTCAGCTTCAAAATATAAAATAAGGACAGAATACATAAACTGCGAAGTAATTTAGACATGGATTTGCTCTCT
>NZ_WJID01000061.1:0-43444 GCF_010994055.1 Gracilibacillus thailandensis
CATACTGGTTGTTTTGTTCAGTTTTCAAAGATCAATGTTTGTTGTCTTTTTTTTGCGACAACTTTTATATCATACCATCTCATTTATTTAATGTCAACAACTTTTTTGTGTTTTTTAAAAGTTGTTCGAGATGTTTTTTGTCCTGTCGTTTTCAGCGACAATTAATAATATAACACGGTGATTAATTATTATGCAAGAGGAAATTCGTTAGAAATATATTCCAAGGGGAAGTGTTGAAAAATCCCCTTGGTATAATAGAATTAAATTTGCACCCAAGTGTACAACTTTCTCTTGCTAACTTCTCCCCATTCTCTACATACTGATTGTCTACCACATATGCGTCTCCTTGTTCATATGGATTGTAGTGAAAAGCATACAGCCTTGCTACAAATTCATGAAATGGCAATGAAGATTCACCGGGCAGTTCTCCATGGCCTTTAACTTTTGGAGTAATCCCTTGTCCCCAAACTTGTGCGATATCATTATTAGCGTAGGTAGAATACGGTGGCTCCTGTGGCACTCACGAGAACTGAAGATCCCTTTACAAAGTTAGCTGAAGCCGTGCCCACGGAAAGCGCAGTATATGGATTACGTTAAGCTTTGTAATTAATTTTCAGCAAAAAAAATAACCCTTCCTAAATAGAAGAGTTATTTGTAATATTCATATGATTAAATGACAAAAACACTGATAGCAGTTAAACAAGCAATGCCTGGAATACCTAACATTCCGACAATCACCGCTGTAAAAACATTGATAGGTATATGCAATCCAAAAGATGCGCCAAACAAGTTAAAGAAGAACAGAAATAAAACACCAACTGTAACTTTCATCACAACTTGCCCACTACCTTTAACGAAATTCACCGGAATTCCTTTCGTTAGCAAAATGACAATTAATACTACTATTCCTGCTATAATCCACCAATTCATATACTTGTCCCCTTTAACATATAAAATATTACTCTATCTATATGAAGAGAAAACAAGAAATAGAAGCAAAACTATTTAATAGCAGATAAATTTCGTACTTTAGCTTCTCTTAGCAAATAAAAGTATTTTGCCTTTGTCATTGCTAAATCAAATTGACCGTGTTCACTTGGCTCAATGCTTCGATTCAAAATATCCTCTAAATAATTCCATTCCTTTTTTAAATGAAATATTTTATCTAAAAATTCTTGATCTAGTTCTGCTTTTTTTATTTTTTTGGAACGAAACATATTCTTCACCTACTATTACACTTCTCTTCTGCCTTCTAATGCTTTGGAGAGTGTTACCTCATCGGCATACTCTAAATCTCCTCCCATTGGCAGACCATGAGCAATTCGTGTAGTTTTTATACCCGAAGGCTTCACCAATCTTGAGATATACATTGCAGTTGCTTCACCTTCAATATTCGGGTTTGTTGCTAAAATTAATTCTTTTATTCCTTCATCTTTTAATCGGTTAATCAATGATGGTACATTAATATCTTCTGGACCAATCCCATCCATTGGAGATATCGCACCATGTAACACATGATACTTACCATTGAATTCTTTCATTTTTTCCATTGCAATGACATCTTTTGGATCTTGCACAACACAGATTAAAGACTGGTCACGCATGTCATCCTGACAAATGGCGCACGGATCCTGATCTGTAATATGCCCACATGTACTGCAATGTGTCAATTCACGTTTTGCGTTGGCGAGCGCTTTTGCAAAGTCCAACACATCATCTTCTTTCATATTTAAGACAAAAAAAGCCAGGCGAACGGCAGTTTTTGGACCGATTCCTGGCAGTTTGGTAAAGCTGTCAATCAGCTTTGATATCGGTTCGGGATAATACATGAGAACCCTCCTAGAACATGCCTCCAGGTAAATTTAATCCTTTAGTAAATTTGCCCATCGTATCATTTGTTTTATCTTCTACTTCTTTAAGCACTTCATTTGTTGCTGCTAAAATAAGGTCTTGTAGCATTTCGATATCATCTGGATCTACTACTTCTTCCTTGATTTCAATATCAGTAATTTCCTTCTTTCCATTCGCTACTACTTTTACCATTCCACCACCAGCGGTAGCTTCAAACGTCATTTCTTGTAACTCTTCTTGAGCTTTCATCATATCCTTTTGCATTTTCTGCATTTGTTTCATCATTTTATTCATGTTTCCTCCACCACGCATGGAAAACCCTCCTAATAAAGATCTATTTTTTAATCATGTATTTCTAATAAGTCATCACCGACTAACTCCCTGGCAGCATCTACTACCGGATCTCCTTCTTCTTCTGATGATGAAGAGCTATCCGAGTCATCCGCACCGTCATCTTGTTGTTTTTGTTTACGCACATATTCTTCACGTAAACTAGTCCATTCTGCTTCTGGGATTGGAATAAAAGATACATTCTGCCCGATAGCCTCAGATAACATTAATTCTATCGTTTGTTTATGTTCTAATGCAAGTGAACAGTGAATTTCATATCGAAAAGCAATAATAATTATATCTTCTGACGCTGCACTCGGCTTACTATTTTGTATGGTCGCATGTGCCGGGGCACTTTGTTTCTTTAAAGCATCCATAAAAGCAGGCCACTGCGATCTAACTTTTTGAATCGCAACCTTAGAAGCGTCATTCAGAACATGCCTAATTCTGTCATAAGGTACTTTATAACCATTACGATTCGTTGGTGTACTTCGTTTCGGTGCAGGCTGCTTTCTTTCTGTTTGTGCAGCTTGACTTGGTTGTTTCTGAATGTTCATCAGTTGCTGTTCTAATTTTCGAATCTTTTCATTTAACTGCTCTACTGCAGGCATTGAAGAAACATCTGCTTTTGCGCCATTTTCTTGATTACAAATTTTTAATACGGCTACCTCAATAAACACTTTCGGACTATTCGTCCACTTAATTTCCTGCTGACACTGATTCAATTCTTTGATTGCCATTTGAATCCACTCAGCATCAAGCTTTCCTGATAATTCTTTAAAAGACTCATCAACAATTGCCCGCTCCAGTACATTTTCGAGAGATGGGGCCGTCTGATATAACAATATATCACGCAAATAGTAGATAAGATCAAAAACAAAACGACCAGGATCCTTACCTTCCTGGATCATCCCGTCAATCTCCAGTAATGTTGCTTTCACTTCATTTGTATACATCGCACTGACGACTTTTGCCAATTTAGCTTGTGAAACAGATCCAGTTACAGCGAGTACGTCATCAATTGTTACTTGATCTTCACTATAAGAAATAGCTTGATCTAACAAACTCAATGCATCACGCATACCACCTTCAGCAGATAAGGCAACCGCCTCTAACGCTTCATCTGTCACAGCAATTTCTTCCGATTCAACAATCTTCTTCATACGATCAACCATAGCCGATTGAGCGATTCGTTTAAAATCAAATCGTTGGCATCTCGAAATAATAGTTAACGGAATTTTATGTGGCTCCGTTGTCGCTAACACAAAGATAACGTGTTTAGGTGGTTCTTCTAATGTCTTTAACAACGCATTAAACGCACCAATGGATAGCATATGAACTTCATCAATAATATACACTTTATACGTTACCGCACTTGGCGCATATTTTACTTTGTCACGAATATCCCTGATCTGTTCAACACCATTATTGGAAGCTGCATCAATTTCTACCACATCTGAAATCGAGCCGTCCTGAATCCCAATACATGCATCACATTGATTACACGGCTCTAGGGATGGCCCATTCTGACAGTTAACTGCTTTAGCAAATATCTTAGCCGCACTTGTTTTTCCCGTACCTCGGGGACCTGAAAAAAGGTAAGCATGGGTAAACTTATCTTGCATGACCGCATTTTGTAAGGTACGTGTAATATGTACTTGTCCTACTACATCTTCGAAATTCTTTGGACGCCAGACACGATATAATGCTTGATAGCCCATAACTGATCCCCTTTACTAATAATCGATTTCTTCCTCATTTTATTGTATCAAATCCAAGCCCGAAAAACGAGTAATAATTGAGTGGAACATTTCTATCTGCTCTTTGATTAAGCTTACGAACACTATTTCAGCCTTTCTGTCCATTTTGTATGTAAAAGAACCTCTGAACCTCGAATTAGTGAGCCATCTCTTACACTTTACATTCAATCTCTAATATAACAAACAAAAACCTCTTGTATGCATACAAGAGGTTGAATCTTTTTATTTAACGCCGTGCACCAAGCTTCGATGACATCACCTCAAGCGTTACTCAAGTTGATAGCTCGACCCAGGCTTCCCTGCGGCACACAGGAGGATTCGTTTAATGCTGCTTCCTTCCGGACCTGACATGGTTCACGAGTTCCTGTTGCGCAGGACCCGAGTGTCAACACTACTCCCTTAAGGCAGACCTTAAAATGATGGCACCTCAGCAAGGCATTCAGTCTCGCTATAGCGGATTGCGAGTACAGGGCACCGCTACCTCCCCACCTAGCACGGCAAATTTACTAACATATTCAATTGCGCCCAAATTAAAAGCGCAAATATTAGTATAACCCTTTTTAAGAGAAAATGCAATCGAAAACAACATCCAATTTCTTCTATTTAGACTTAAGCTGTGATCGTTATCGTAGTTACTCTTTCCACTTACTGAAATACCTTTACAAACACTCGGAATGTTAGCCACATCCAAATAAGTGCCAGTAAACTAAAGGTAAAAAACACTATAAGTACCGGAAATTCCAACGAAAAAAACATAGTGGAAAACATCAGTAACATAATTGTAATCGTAATATGGATTTTTGATATTCCAATAATTAAGGCATTTTTCAATTGTTGAATAACAGAAGCATAGTTATGAACAATAAGCGGAAATGCCCAGATTACCATAGTGAAATAAAGAAATAAAAGGAAGTAGAAGATAAATGGAACAACAAATAATATCTCTCCCTGCGCACTTCTTATGACCTGAAAATTTAAATAGAACAAAAAGCCAACAATTGCAAGAATCCACCCGATCATATTCGCGTACTTAAATTCATCTTTGTATAGCTTTTTAAAGGTCGACCAAATATGGATATCCTTATCACCCATTAACCACTTTCTAACTACTCCAAGTGCTGCAGCTGTTGCTGGAAACACACCGAGAACACCTAACCCTATTAAGGTAAAAGCTATCCAAAGTATATTTAATAATGCTAATTTAGTTGTCCATACAAATACTTTATCTAATGTTGTTGTTATAAATTTGCCGTTCATTATTTAAGCCATCCTTCTGCACTTTACTACTATTATAACACGAAAAAAAAAGCCATAGTCTTCGTAGCATACTATGGCTTTCAACTAGTAGACAATCTATTATCCTTTTACACCGCCAGACGTTAACCCTGCAACAAAGTAACGTTGGAAGAAGATAAACAGAATAACGATTGGAATAATAGTTAAAACAGATCCCGCGATTAAGATATCATAGTTATTTCCATATGGTGTTAGAAGGGTTGCTAACCCGATTGGAAGTGTAAACATATCATTTGAACGCAATACAAGCAACGGCCATAGGAAGTTGTTCCAACTAGCTAATCCTTGCAAAATCGCCATCGCTGCCAACGAAGGTCCCATTAACGGAAGCATAATCTTAAAGTATATACCGTATTCTGTACTTCCATCAATTCTTGCTGCATCCATCAAAGCTGTAGGTAGACCTGTAGCATATTGTCGGAAAAAGAATACTGCGACTGGCGCGACTATTAACGGAAGAACTACCGCAAAATAGCTATCCACTAACTGTGCACCTACCATCATTTGATATAAAGGAAGCATTAGTATTTCAAACGGAATCATTAAGATCAATAATACTAATACAAAGAATAAATTTCTTCCTTTAAAATCGTAAACAGCTAACGCATATCCAACCATCGACGAAAAGAATAAAGATAATACGATTGTTAGCGCTGAAATAATTAAACTGTTCCCATACCAGCTCCAATAAGAAGCAGCTTGTTGGAAAATATACATATAGTTATCCATGTTTAATTGACTAAAATCAATACTAAATGTAATACCATCTCGCATTAGATCTGATGATGGTCGAAAGGACGAAATCAACAATCCAATGATCGGAAATAATATGATTAATGAGATGAGCGCAAACCCAACAGTGGCTACCCACGTCAACCCACTATTTTTCTTGTTGGTATCCATTATTCATCACCTCGTTTGAACGTACCTGTTGCTATTAAGTTAATAATACTAATAACAAAGATTATCAGCATGAGAACAACCCCGATAGCAGAACCGAATCCCATATCGTTTTGTCCAATCCCTTGTTGATAGATGTAACCTACTACCGTTAAACCGATATTTCCTGGAGAACTTGTTTCCCAGAAGACGAAACTTTCTTCAAACATTCTAAATCCATTGATGATCGTAATTGTACTTACAAAAATTGTGATCGGTTTTAAGTGTGGAATGGTAATATATCTCAATTTCTGAAAAGCACTAGCACCATCAATATCCGCTGCTTCGTACAATTCATCGGATATATTTTGAAGCTGTGCTAAGAAATATAAGACATTAACACCAATCCAGCGCCATGAAGCTAAGATCACCATCAGGAACATCGCAGACCAGGCATTGTAGCGCCAGTCAATCGATTCCATCCCTAAAAAGTTTACAATTTGATTAGCTACAGAAGAATCTGCCTCACTAAACATTAACCTGAAAATCATACCACCAACAATGGTAGAAGTTAAAGCCGGGATGAAAATAGAGGCTCTAAAAATCGTTTTAAATTTTACTAATTTAGAGTTTAGCAATATAGCTAAAAGCATTGGAACTAGCGTTAAGATAATAACGGTCAATATTACATAGATCGTTGTATTGGATAACGCTTTATAAAAATTAGGGTTAAATACCCGTTCATAGTTTTTTAACCCAATAAATTCAACTTGTCCTGGCAAGATACTTTGAAAACTCATGATGATCCCATGAATAGCAGGATAAAGCGTTAAGATTAAAAAAGATAAAATAAATGGTGAAACAAAAATATAAGGAACTACTTTTTTTGAATTTAAAAATCTTAAAAATTTGTTCGGTTCTTTATATGCTGTTTTTTCTAAGCTAGCACTTGTATTAGATCCTTGACTTGGAGAGGACACGATAATACCTCCTTCTGATTTATCTAATTTAGGAGACAGATTCTAACCTGTCTCCTAAAAGGTTATTTAAGCCATTAATTTTCCATTTGTGATCTTACTGCTTCTGCAGCTTGTTCAAGTGCTTCTTGCGGAGTTTGAGAATCATTTCGGATCGTTTGCTGTGTTACATTCGTATGATATTCACTGATAACATCAGGTGTATACTCCGTAAAATTCAATTGATTGATGTCATCTCGTACTTCTAGAAGCATGTCAAAAATTCCATCTCCAAAGTAATCATAATATTTGTTATCTGCTTGCACTTCTTCACTTTCCCAAGTATCCCAGCGTGGTGGATCAAACCCTAACACTGTCCATAGGTTAATATTTCCTTCTTCACTAAGCTTCGCGTATGCTAAAAATTCTTTTGCTAGTTCTACATCTTCAGATTGATTTGTTACAACTGTACCTGTTCCACCCATACCAGCAGATCGCTTTCCGCCTTCTTCCCAAGCTGGCATCGGACGAATTGCAATTTTACCTTCTAAATCAGGCATATTATCCAAGAATCTTCCCATATACCATAATGGTGCTAAAATTGAAGCTGAGTTTCCTTCAGAGAAGTAACCATAAAATTCCTCAGACTGGTTCATACCACCCGGTGTTACTTCAGCAATTTCATGCTTGTAAATAGCATCTTGTAAGAATTGTAGTGTATCAATATTTGTTTGGTTATCTAAAGTTAATTCGCCATTTTCATCAAATGCATCTGAATCTTGTTGCGAGATCATTGGCCACATATCCATTAACCAATCTTCTGTTCCAACATTCCACATTACTGAATCCGTGTTTGCTACCACTTGCTCACCAGCTGCTACGAAGTCATCCCATGTTTCAATTGCGTCAATGTCTACTCCAGCTTCATCCATGATTTCTGTGTTATAGAACATTACTGTTGCACCAACATGTGTAGGTACACCATAGTAGTTTCCATCTTTAGCATAGTTTTCAAATCTTGATGTTACTGCATTCTCTAATACCGGCTCTACATATTCATTCAATGGCTCTAACTGAATTTCCCCTTGTAAATAGTTCGGGAATTGTCCAATCTCGATATCAGCAATGTCCGGACCACCTTGTCCTGATTGAATCGCTAACAATAAATTGTTGTGCATTTGCTCAAACGGATAAGTTTCAGCCACTAATTTAATTGCTCGATCTGGATTTTCTTCATTCCATCGTTCTGCTGCATCTCTGTAAAGATCAACGTGTTGACCAACAAATGTCCAAAATGTCAGTTCTGTCGCATCTTCAATATCTTCACCAATTACTTCTACTTCTTCCGCTTCACCAGAGGAATCCTCATCTCCGCCTCCACCGCAAGCTACTAAAGCTAAAGACAATAAACCTAAAAGTAAAATGAGCAAACTTTTTTTCATAATTAATACCCCCTATTTTTATGAAACGCTTTCAAATCTTACAAAAAAATTATACTTACTACCATGCATGATAGAGTTTAAATCACTAATTTGTTATTCATAAATAACATCTTTAAATAGAGATTATCATTATATTAACCAGTTGTCAATAACTACTTTAATGTTTTCGTTAAATTCATACGTACATGTTAAAAGTTAGGATGTTCAAGTAATAGGGCATGATTTACTTTGATTGATCAAAAGGTACACGACATAAATAATACTCTAGAATCATACAACTTTAATTAATGTTTTTGTTTCATTCTAATTTTTAACTATATAAAAAGGTAATCAATAAGTTACTTTAGATATTTGCACTTGAATAGGTTATAGCTAAATACTATAAGACTTGAACTTCCACGTTTTTTTTTGCACTATAGTAGTAAATATCAAAAGTGTGGGATGATAATGACAGATCAGGAATATATGCTAATAGCCCTGGAAGAGGCAAAAAAAGCAGAAGTACTGGGAGAAGTACCGATTGGAGCTGTAATTGTCCATCAAGAGGAAGTAATTGCAACGGCATTTAATTTACGTGAAAAATTACAAACAACCAACTCTCATGCGGAAATGCTAGCAATAGATAAGGCGAATCAAGTACTAGGTAGTTGGCGATTAGAAGATTGTACATTATATGTCACTTTAGAGCCATGTCCAATGTGTGCAGGTGCTATATTGCAATCAAGAATATCACGTGTTGTATATGGGGCAAAAGATAAAAAAGCAGGATGTGCTGGTTCCTTATACAATTTCCTGGAGGATGAGCGCTTTAATCATCAAGTAGATGTAGTAGCTGGTGTAATGGAAGAAGAGTCCAGTCAACTATTATCAGACTTCTTTAAAGCATTGCGACAAAAGAGAAAAGAAAAAATGATAAAGCAAAAATACGATTGATCGATCTAAACATTCGAAAGAATATCTAGACAACAGAAGAACTGAGGTGTGAGCATGAATAAAACAGCTGTATTATTCATTGATTTAATCAATGATTTTACGTTTCATGAAGGAGATTTACTTTTAAACAATACGAGAAAGGTTTTACCGAACATTAAGAGGTTAAAGCAATATGCAAAAGAACGTAATTATCCGATCATTTATATTAATGATCATTATGATACATGGGAAACAGATTTCAAACAAATTGCCCAGACATGTTTATCTTCAAAGAATGAAGACATCATTGAACAAGGAATGCCTGACAAAGAAGATTACTTTATTATGAAGCCTCAAATGTCAGGCTTTTTTCGTACCCCATTACGTTCTTTATTAGAACAATTAGAAATAAGACACTTAATAATTGCAGGCATTGCAGGGAATATTTGTGTGCTATTTACCGCCAATGATGCCCATATGCGTGGTTATACACTACATGTTCCGGAAAATTGTGTTGCATCGAATACCGAAAGGCATAACCAAGAAGCCATTAAACTAATGGCAGAAGTATTTAATGCCGAAACGAAACCCATTTAAATATTCATGCCGCTATGTTCTATTTCTCCTTTCTTATCATAAAAATAAATAGAGAACATCTTTATATTAGAAAGGAGAACTTTTCGTGCAAATTTATGTAGTAAAACAGGGGGATAGTTTATATCAGATCGCCAATCAATTTGGAACTTCCTATCAATCGATTGCCAATGCAAATGAAATAGATCCCGAATTGTCGCTAGTTGTTGGTCAAGCACTTGTTATCCCAATTTATGGACGCTTTTATGTCGTCAGACCAGGTGACAGTTTATATACGATTGGCCAAAGGTTTGGTATATCTGCCGCTGAACTTGCTAGTATCAATCAAATCAATATGTATCAACCACTTTCTGTCGGGATGACATTATATATACCAGAACCTGCTAAATCTTCAATTGAAGTCAATGCATATGTTGAACCCACTGGAGGAACGGTCTCAGATACACTGGAAAACGCGGCGCGGAAACATGCAGGTAACTTAACCTACTTAGCTCCTTTCTCCTACCAAGTAGACCGACAAGGAAACTTAAGTGCTCCCCCGTTAAATCAATTTGCAGCTATTGCAAACGAACATAATGCTACACTGATGCTTGTTGTTACCAATCTCGAAGAAGGTGCTTTTAGCGCAGAATTAGGTCGAATCATTTTAACTGATGAAACCGTCCAAAATAATTTACTCGACCAAATTATTCAAACTGCTCAGGAAATTGGTTTTGGAGATATTCATTTTGATTTTGAATTTTTACCTCCTGAAAATCGTGAGGACTATCGCAGCTTTTTGGAAAAGGCAACCACTCGATTACATCAAGAAGGATTATTGGTATCAACTGCACTTGCACCTAAAACAAGTGCTGAACAACAAGGAGAATGGTATGAGGCTCATGATTATGGCGCACACGGAGAAATTGTTGATTTTGTTGTCTTAATGACCTACGAATGGGGATATAGTGGTGGCCCTCCCATGGCCGTTTCACCGATTGGCCCTGTCCGGGACGTCGTTAATTATGCTTTAACAGAAATGCCTCCAGAAAAAATATTATTAGGTCAAAATCTGTATGGTTATGACTGGACACTTCCCTATGAACTTGGTGGTGAAATGGCACAAGCTATTAGTCCACAACAAGGAATCCAAATCGCTAGAGAAAACAATCAATCGATCCTGTATGATGAAGAAGCACAAGCCCCGTATTTTAATTATACAGATCAGAATGGAGAAGAGCACGAAGTCTGGTTTGAAGATGCACGCTCCATTCAAGCTAAATTTGATCTTATTAAAGAAAAAAATTTACGAGGAATCAGTTATTGGAAATTAGGGTTGGCCTTTCCGCAAAATTGGTTGTTACTCGAAGATCAATTTACAATAGAAAAAAGAGGATAGCTTTAATAAAACAGAGGAGTAATCTATTTATGATTGCTCCTCTGTTATATCCATTAATGTTCTTAAATCATCTTTGTTCACAATCAAATCTGCTAAAGTATATTGATTTAACACTTCAAAAAAGGCACGCATCGCTTCTCCTACAACTGATCGTAATTTACAGGCAGGTGTAATCGCACATCGATTAATCTCCCCGTCAAAACATTCCACCAAATAGAAGTCATTTTCCATTAAACGAATGACTTCTCCAATATTTATCTCTTCCGGATCTTTCATCAATAGAATGCCGCCATTTCGTCCCCTTGTTGTATTGATATATCCTTCCACACTTAGTTGGTGAACTACTTTGCGGATATGCTCGGTTGATATATAAAAAGTCTCCGATATTTCTTTTATGCTTACTTTTCTTTCACTCGTTCCTGTATAAATCAAAACTCGCAATGCAAAGTCTGTGTATTTTTTTAAACGCATGAAATACTCCCCTTCTCTACTCCATTTTACCCGAAAATAGTCAAAATCGCTATCACGCCTTTTAACAGAATTGTCATATATTTAGCCAACAGGCTATTGAAAAACTTTCCAAATTTTTTATATAATTAAACATGTATTTTAAATACATGTTTATATTTTATGTTTGATGAAAGATCGAATGAGTAAAACTAAGTCGAAAAATGGGCTTAAATTTAATTCACAAGGAGTGTTCGTGATGTCACAATCTACTCAAGCGCTTGAAGCGAAAACCATTGAAACAGTAAAAGCTACAGTTCCTGTACTAGCTGAACATGGAACTGCGATTACTTCGAGGTTTTATCAATTACTTTTTACCAACCATCCGGAATTGAAAAATATTTTTAACCAGACTAATCAACGAAAGGGGAAACAACCCCAAGCATTAGCAAACGCAGTATATGCTGCTGCAGCAAATATTGATCAATTACAAAACATATTGCCCGTTGTAAATCAAGTTGCACATAAACATCGGAGTTTGAACATTAAACCAGAGCATTATCCAATTGTTGGTGAAAATCTACTAAAGGCCATGAAGGATGTCTTGAAAGATGCAGCAACAGATGAAATTATTACAGCTTGGGCAAAAGCATATGATGTGATTGCCAATGCTTTTATTGAAGTCGAAAAAGAAATGTATGAAGAAACTGAACAGAAACCAGGGGGATGGATTGGGTATCGTGACTTTCGTGTCATTCAAAAAGTGAAGGAAAGTGATGTAATTACCTCTTTCTATTTGAAACCAGCTGATCATGGGCTTCTACCAGATTTTGAGGCTGGTCAATATATAACAGTAAAAGTTGATATACCATCGATTCCATACACTTGTCAGCGTCAATACAGTTTATCCTGCAGACCAAATAAAGAATTTTTCCGTATTAGTGTAAAAAGAGAAGATGGAATTGGAGATAGCCCTGACGGAGTAGTATCTACCTATCTTCATGAGTCCATTCATGAAGGAGACGAGATAGAACTTAGTGCACCTGCTGGGGATTTTGTACTTAATCAGGCGAAGAAGCCACTAGTATTAATCAGTGGTGGTGTTGGTCTAACACCGTTAACGAGTATGTTAGAAACAGTCGTAACACAACAGCCTAATCGTGAAGTTTATTATATTCATGCCGCACAACATGAAAGAGTGCATGGTTTAAAGGATACTGTGAAGCAAATTGCGGATCAGCATGACCATGTTCATACTTTTACTATTTATGAAAAACCTGAAGATGCTAATGCTTGTGATAAGACAGGTTTTATCGACTTAGCATGGTTACAATCTGTTTTGCCAACGAATCAAGCATCTTTCTACTTCTGTGGTCCTGAACCATTTATGAAGGCGATTTATAAGGCATTAAAGGATTGGCAGGTGGATGAAGAAGATATTCATTATGAATTCTTCGGCCCTAAAGGAGATTTAGAAGCATAGCTCATAAAGTAAGCTAGGACTAAATTTAGTCCTAGCTTTACTTTATTTATTGTTTACCTTTGCCATTTCCGTTTAAATCTACTCCAATTGCTGCTCCGTTTCTTCTATTATCTGCCACACCTTTTAATAATCCTCTATCATGATCAAGTAAAATACTTTGAACATTACCAATGCTTGTTGGAGAAGACCCGAATTGATGCCCCATAGAATTTAATTGAATGATAACCTCACTTCCGATACCATTTTCATAGCGATAGGAGTTCAGATTGTTCGTATAAATCCTAGGTTCTGCAACAGCATTTTCTGGTTCCATTCCATATTCAACCACATTAATAATGGTTTGCAAGACGGAAGTAATAATAGTAGGACCGCCAGGAGAACCAACCGTTAATACAGGCTGATCATCTTCAAATACGATCGTTGGTGTCATACTGCTTAACGGACGTTTATTAGGCTGTACCTCATTCGCACCACCTGGTACAGCATCAAAGTCGGTTAACTCATTGTTCAACATAATTCCATAGCCTGGCACCATAATTCCAGTACCAAATACTTGTTCAATCGTTGTAGTATATGAAGCAACATTTCCATATTTGTCAGCCACAGTAAAATGTGTCGTTTCTCCATATTTTCTATCATCTGGCTGTTCTGTAATCTCATAATCAGGTGATGCATGCTCATATGACCATGGATCACCAGCTGTTGGAGTTTGATTAATAGAGTCTAAATCAATTAGTGCCCTTCTTTCAGCAAGGTAATCGGGATGAAGGAGACCGTTAACGGGAATATCAACAAATTCCGGATCTCCAGCATATGCAGCACGATCAGCATATGCCAAATGCATCGTTTCCGCTAATAAATGATATTTTTCCCAAGATCTTGGTTCGTACTGGGATAAATCAAAATCATCTAGAATCCCCAACATTTGAAGAAGAAATACTCCACCAGAGCTTGGAGGTGGCATGCTGGCAATGTCATAACCTTGAAATTCGCCCCATACCGGTTCATCTATCTTCACATCATATTGTGCTAAATCATCAACGGTCATGGAACCACTAAATTCTTGGACGGTTGTAGCCAGTGCTTCTGCAATTTCACCATTATAAAAAACATCCGTCCCCTTTGCACGGATCAATTTAAATGTTTTTGCTAAATCTTCCTGAATAAGAATCTCACCTTCTTGCAGTGGTTCTCCATTTGGAAGAAATACTTCTTGAGCTGCCGTCCTTCGTATTTTACTTTCATTGTTCACAATAGATTGAGCAAGATAATCATCTACAGGAAAGCCATTCTTAGCAAGCTTAATTGCAGGTCCAATCAATTGTTGAAAAGGAATAGTTCCCCACTTTTCATGAGCTGTTTCTAATCCTTTTAAAGTCCCTGGAACACCTACTGCTGTTCCTTGTGTGATTCGCTGACTAAAAGGAATAGGATTACCATTGTCATCTAAAAACATGTTTGGAGTTGCACCAGCCGGAGCACGCTCACGACTATTTACAATAGTTGTTTCATCCGTTTCACCATCGTAAACCATCATAAAACCGCCACCACCGATTCCAGACATCATAGGCTCCACGACGTTTAATGCAAACTGAATAGCAATGGCGGCATCCATTGCATTACCACCCTTTTTCAGAACATCGGCACCTACCTGCGTTGCTATTCCATGAGATGTTGATACCATTCCTCCATTTGAGGTAGCAACTAAATCAAAGTTTTCATAATCCGTATCGTACTTTGCTGCCAGTGCAGCGGTTGGAAGGGTTCCTGCTGTAATGATTAAAATCATACATAAAACTGTTATTCGCATGCACAACTTTTTCATCCAATCTCTCCTCCCTAAAAATATGGATCATAGCGAAACTTCGGTAACCAAATGTCCCTCCTTCAACATTCAAATTGCTATAACAATTCGTGTTTTTATTCTCCATTTCCTCCCATAATATAAAAAACAGTTCTTTCGTCTTGGTTTTAATAACAAGCAAGTAAATTTGTCCTAAGTGCTATAAATAACTACTTCGTTTACACGGTCATCGCGCTGGTTTTTATACTTTCTTTCCATACAAGCTAAAAGGCTAGCATCATGATGCTAGCCTTTCATTCTTACTTATTCTTCTAAAGTAGAAGTGTCTCCTGTTGGTAGACCTAGTTCCCAAGACTTTAACAGTCTTCGCATAATTTTACCACTTCGGGTTTTTGGAATACTATCTTTAATTTCAATTTCACGAGGAGCAGCATGGGCACTTAAGCCAGTTTTAACGAACTGACGAATATCTTCTAACAATTGATCCGAAGCCTCATAACCCGGATTCAAGGTAATGAATGCTTTAATAATTTCTCCACGCTCCGGATCTGGTTTACCAATAACACCTGCTTCTGCTACAGCTTTATGTTCAATTAATTTGCTTTCCACCTCGAATGGTCCTACACGCTCACCAGAGGTGTTGATTACATCATCTAAACGGCCTTGGAACCAGAAGTAGCCATCTTCATCCATATAGGCACTGTCTCCTGACACGTACCAATCCTTTATAAAGTAACTCTCATATTTGCCCGGATTCTTCCAGATAGCACGCATCATCGATGGCCAACCTTTTTTAATTGCTAAATTCCCCATTTGATTTGGCGGTAATTCATTACCTTCGTTATCTACAATGGCTGCTTCTACCCCTGGAATTGGTCTTCCCATCGAACCGGGGCGAATTTCCATACTTGGCAGATTGACAATTAACATCGCACCTGTTTCTGTCATCCACCACGTATCATGGATGCGTAAATCAAGAACACGCAGTGCCCAAGTAATAACCTCTGGATTTAAAGGCTCTCCTACACTTAAAACATGGCGTAAACTTGATAAATCATATTGCTTAACCAGCTCTTCACCGGCACTCACAAATTTACGTAAAGCAGTTGGTGCTGTATACCAAATCGTTACATTATGTTTATCTAACGTTTCATACCAGGACTCAGGAGAAAAACGTCCTCCTCGAATTACATTAGTGACACCATTTAACCATGGTGCGAAGATCCCATAACTTGTACCAGTTACCCAGCCAGGATCAGCAGTACACCAATAAATATCATCCTCTTTAAAATCAATGACCCATTTACCTGTTGCGTAATGTTGAATCATGGCATTATGCACATGATAAACACCTTTCGGCTTACCAGTTGAACCAGATGTATAATGAATAAGCATACCATCTTCTCGATCTACCCATTCTATATCAAAATCTTCAGATGCCTCTGCCATTTCTTTCTCAAAATAAATATAGTTATCGCCTTCTTCAGCATCCTTAGCTCCTACTAAGACAATTTGCTTTAAATGTGGCAGATCATCGACTGGTACACGTCCTAATAATTCAGGTGTTGTAATCAGCATGGTCGCTTCACTATCTTCCAAACGGTCACGAACTGCTTGTTCCATAAATGCTTCAAATAATGGTCCAGCAATCGCACCTATCTTAAGAATACCAAAAAAATTGGCATAAAATTCTGGACTTCTTGGCATGAATAAGAAAACACGATCCCCTTTTTGAACGCCGTATTTCTTGAATATATTTGCTGTTTTATTACTTTGTTTGCTTAATTGTTCGAATGTTACACTTTCTTCACGGTCTGGTGCGGAATATAACAATGCTACTTGGTCTTTTTTGTTAGGGTTTTCTGCATGGCGATCAATCGCTTCATAGGCAGCATTCACCTTACCTGTCTTATACCAGCTAAAGTCTTTCTTAATTTCTTCCCAGTCGAAACCTTCTCTTAGTGCATCAAGATCTTCTACATTGTGTTTTCCTGATCTTGGCTGTACTTTTGTCATATCCATCCTATCACCTCTCCCAAAATTATAAACATTAATCTAACAATTTTTGAAACCCCTTACAATATATTTTAACGGAAATTGGAAAGAAATCAAAGAGATTAATCCCATTTTTTACATTTCATTAATATTGCATATTTTTTGAATTGGTGTTCAAGCTATTCATTAAGGTGCGATTAATTCTGATAGGGAGTATCTTTATGCGTATTTTTTCAAGACAACAAAATAACAACTCTACTACATCGGAGAAAAAAATTATCGGTTCTTTATCTAGTAATATTCGAGAAATGAAGCAACTATTCTCTTATGATATTAATAAGGATTTTTCTCTGAGAACATTAACAACTCGCTTTAATAAAAGAGAAGCATGTATCTTTTATTATGGCTCAATTGTTGATGGTGAAAGAATTAACCTACACATTATCAAACCGTTATTAGAGAACGAGGGAGATGAGGTAAGTAACATTGTCTCGATCGAAAATATTGAAAAGATTAAAGAGTATGAAAAAGTGGTACAAAATATAAATAGTGGAAAAGCAATTCTGTTCATTGACGGAGATACAGATGCTTATGCAATGGATGTCGCCAACTTTCAGCATAGAGCCATTCCAAAATCCGAAAATGAGAGTGTTGTTAAAGGGCCACAAGATGCCTTTACAGAATCGCTAGACAATAATATTTCACTTATTCGTAAACAAATACATAATAATCAGTTAATTAATGAAGGGGTTCAAATAGGTATCCGATCACATGATGAAGTCAATCTACTTTATTTAAAGGACCTAGTCAATCAGGAACTATTAGATAATGTTAGAAAACGTATTAAGGAATTAGAAGTAGATAACGTTCGTAATATTGAGCTATTAGAGCAATATATAGAAGAACATCCTTATTCCTTAATTCCTACCATTCTCTATTCAGAAAAACCTGATAAGGCAGCTTCCTATATTGAAGATGGTTATATTGTACTTTTAATGGAGAGTTCCTCTGCCTGTCTTATTGTTCCAGTAACTTTTTGGTCTTTTTTTCATTCCCCTGAAGATCGTTATTTACGCTTTTTCTATGGGAATTTTACTCGGACCATTCGTTTTATATGCCTTCTATTATCTTTATTAGTTTCAGCAGCATTTGTCGCAATTACTAATTATCATAGTGAAATGTTACCTCCTGATTTACTTTTAGCAATCACTGGTTCAAGAGAAAGGGTTCCTTTTCCATTGATAATGGAAATACTTTTGATGGAAATTGCCTTTGAATTAATCCGAGAGGCGGGGCTCAGAATTCCAAATCCTCTTGGTCCAACTATTGGGATTGTTGGTGCTTTAATATTAGGACAAGCAGCAGTTGAAGCTAATATAATTAGCCCTATCATTGTTATCATTGTTGCATTATCTGGACTTTCTTCCTTTGCATTAGCTGATTTAAGTATTAATTATATGGTTCGATTAATGCGATTCATTTTTATTATTTGTGCTGGCTTTTGGGGGATGCTTTCCCTGACTGCAGCGTTCTTTTTATTTTTTATGTATGCTGCATCAATAAAGTCCTTTGGGGTTCCATTCTTTTCTCCTTTATCACCACATTATATTTCAACGAAGGATACTGTTTTTCGTCAATTCATTAAAAAGGAGAAGTTCCGTCCAGGTTACATTCGGCCAAAAGACCTCCAAAAGAAAAGGTGATCAACATGCAGAGTCATGGTTTTTTACGGACAAAAGAAATTGCTTCGATTGTTCTCATATTCGTAGCCATCAAGTTTGCTGATTCTACGCCGACTTTATTATCACAAAAAGCCCAAAATGGATTCTGGATCATTCCGGCAATATCTTTTATCGTTATTTTCCCTAGCTTTCTTGTTATGTTGTATCTATTAAAAAAATATGAAGATAAGCATGTAGTACAGCTCTGTGAAGCTATTACTGGAAAGTGGTTAGGGAAATTGATTGGATTGGTTTTCTTTTTATTTGCTTTCTCATCTATGGTGTTCGATGCCCGTAATTACATCGAACAAGTAAAAATGTTATATTTTCCAGAGTCTCCTACTGATTATATCTTTTTTATTTTTATTATCGTTGCTTTTTTCGGTGCGAAAAGAGGCATTGAAGTTATTGGCTATACTTCTCGAATTGCACTTCCGGTTATCAAATTCTCAGCATTATTAGTTATATTGCTCATATGGGAGGAAGTAGTAACAGAAAGAGTTTTTCCGTTTTTTGGTTCTAGCTTATCCATTATTGCAACTGAAGGAGTTAAAAAAGCATCAATCTTTGCCGAACTTTTCTTCGTATTGATTGCCTATAAAGCCACAAAGGAGACAAAGATGTTTCGAAGAGGTGCTATCATTGCAAGTATCATAGCGCTCGCAGAAATTTTGTTGTTCTATTTTATCTATATAACAGTGTTTGACTACAACTCGATTGAGAAAATTGCCTTTCCATTTCATGACATCATACAACGAATTGAATTTGGAGAATTTTTCACCAATATTGAAACTATTTTTATGGTTTTTTGGTTATTTGCTGCATATTTAAAATTTATTTATTTTCTTTATTTCACGGCTTGGTTTTTTGGAGCAGTCTTTAATATCGATAATTTTGAACCTTTATTATTACCTTTCGCCTTTCTGGTCATACTAATCGGGCTTTTACCGTTCAATTCAGCTCAAACACAATTGGTTTATCATGAACAGCTTTATACGCTTATGTCACCTTTTTTTATCATTCTCCCCTTCTTACTTTGGGTTGTGGCATGGCGTAAAGGAGATTTGCGACCATGAGATATTCTATTTTATTTATTATAATTAGTTTCTTAATCTTATTAGTTGGTTGTTATGATCGTATCGAATTAGAGAAACAATCTTATGTAATTGTGATTGGAATTGACAAAACAGATAAAAGAGGTGTTTATGAATTCACCTATAAAATTGCAAACCCAGAAGTGGGTTCAGCTTCTGTACCAAATACTCCTGATGAACCCGCAGCAGAAATCGTCACGGTCCAGGGAGTAGATATATTAAGTGCTACCTACACTGCTAATTCCATTGTATCCAAGCGTATAACATTAGATCAAACCAAGGTTATAGTAGCCTCTGAAGAGCTGGCTCGCTCCGAGGACTTTATGGGGGTTATTCAGTCCACTTCTAGATCCCCACAAATTAGAAGAGATGTACAATTGGTAGTAACAAAGGAAAAAGCAGTTGAATTTTTAAATAATAACGATCCATTAGTGGAAACTAGGCCTCATAAATACTATCAATTTATGTTAACTCGTGCTATCGAGACAGGAATTATTCCTGAAGCAACTATGCATCGTTTTTTTCAAATTACAGAGGGAGATGCTGACTTATTCTTGGGAATTTATGCCACAACTGAAAATGACAAAAAAGAACAACACAATGAAGGGATTGAAGATAAATATAAAGCAGGTGAAATTCCGCAACTGGGAGGTAGCCCTACCCAATTTATGGGGTCTGCTGTTTTTAAAGAAGGGCAGATGATTGATACAATAGACGGAGAAGAAACTAGACTAGTACATATGCTGGACAAAACGTTAAGAATGGAGGAATACATCGCTACCATCCCTGATCCAATATTGCCTGAGTTTTTTGTGTCTTATAATTATTCCCAAAAGAAAGAACCTATCATTAATATTGACTATTACCCTAACAAACCGACGGAAATAAATGTACATGTCAAGTTCCAAGCAGAAATTATTGCTGTTCCAAGTCTTATTCCCTATACTCAAAACCTAGAATACAGGAAAAAGTTAGAGGAGGAGATTGTCAAAAGGTTAGAGGATAAAACAGAAGCCTTTATCAAGAAGACACAGACAGAATATAGATCGGATCCCTTTTACTGGTCTTTAAACATTCGAAAACACTTCAAAGATATTAAGGAATATGAGAAGGCAGACTGGCATAAGAATATTTACCCCAATGCCAAAATTAATGTGACTTATGAGCTCGATACCTTAGAGTTTGGAAAAATGATTGATGATTCAGATCTCAACGAGGTGAGGGATTAAGATGATATCCTATTTATTTTATGGGACATTAACTCTGTTTATTTCCTATCGAACGATCGTTCACAGTATTCAAACATACCAAGAAGGTAATAAGGTTGGTGCCATAGCAGTCGGCATCATGGTTCCAATCATAATTACCTTTGTTATACTCATACTCAAAGTGAAATAAAGATCTTATCAAAAATTCTTAAATGAATATGTTAAAATACGTGGTAAAGCTACAGTAAAGAAATTAAATTCGCATTAACGAGAATGTTGTAAGGGATGGTATAAATGGTGGGCTGATTTAGCTTCCCAAGAAAGAATGTATGTGTAAAAGACGTGTAAATAATATCCATTTTATATCGAATTTTATCGGGCAACTAAAAAGTTAAAAAATGCACAATCATTGATATATCAAACTATGTTCAATCAAATAAAATAATCATTTTAAATAGAATATAACTTAATGGCGACCCCGAGAGGATTCGAACCTCCGACACCTTCTTTAGGAGAGAAGTGCTCTATCCTACTGAGCTACGGGGTCATGATATAAATACTTAATGAGACGATCAGGAGAGACACCACTTTATATCTTAATAAATCTTAAGATAAATGGCAAGGCTCTCCTTCTTCACTGTTTATTTTTCAAACATTTCTCTGAGTTCTTTTGATCTTTTAGTAGTCTGCTCTAAGCATGCAATGACTGCTTGTTGAAATTCATGTTGTGCTAATGTTTTAAGTCCTGCTTCTGTCGTACCACCAGGGCTTGTAATTTTCTTTCGTAATGTTGCCGGTGCCTCACTTGTTGTAGCTAACATCTCTGCCACACCTTTAATTGTTTGTGCCATTAAAGGCATCGCTGTTTCTTTATGCAATCCTTGTTCCTCTACAAATTTCTCCATTGCTTCCACCATGTAATAGTAAAACGCAGGTGCACTGCCTGCTAAAGCCGTATAAGCATCCATTTGCTCTTCTTCTATTAATGTTGTCGTACCAATGGATGTCATCAGTTGCTTTATTAAACCGACAGTTGAAATAGTAGCATATCGTCCTGCAGTTATCGTTGTAGCAGATTGTCCAATCATTGCCGATGTATTAGGCATAACACGGACAACTGCATTACGGAGACCTATTAGTTGCTCCATATATCGAGTAGAGATACCAGCCAATAATGATACAACAATTTTACTTTCACTTAGATACTGTTTTATTTCGGTAATAGCAGGTTGAATATCTTTTGGTTTCATCGCCAAAATAATGATATCACTTTGGCTAACGACATCTTTTTTCGATTGGGATGTTCGAATACCATATTTATTTTCTAATTCTGTTAAACGTTCTTTATTGGAATGATTAGTCGCAATGATTCGATCAGCAGAGACTATTTGTTTAGCAGTCATCCCAGCGATAATCGCCTCTGCCATAGAACCCGCACCTAAAAAAGCTATTCGTTTCTCTCGTAAATTCATCATAAGCCCTCCTTCATATGTATACTCTTCCCCTATTATAAATGATAACAAGAGGAGGGCAATAAGAAAAATAGATAATAAAAATTTGGTGAACGGACATTTAGTACGTTATTTGGTGAAATAACTGCCCATTTTCGATATTGACGGACATTTAATCCTTTATTTGGCTACTTTCGGTGAAAATTAGCGCTATTTTATATAAATAGCGGAATAGATGTCCGCGTAAATCCCAAAAAGCACATTTTTGTCACAAATAGCGGAACAAATGTCCGCGCACAAAAAAATCGCTATCTTATGATAACGATTCTCGTACATATATAATCTCCAATTTTGTGTTCAAATAATGGCGGAGGAGGAGGGATTCGAACCCCCGCGGGCCGTGAAGCCCCTGGCGGTTTTCAAGACCGCTCCCTTCAGCCGGACTTGGGTACTCCTCCGTATTTGCTGACGACAAGTAATAATATAGCATACTCCCAAAATAGAGTCAATAGTTTTTTTTCATCTATCTTAATTTTTTTCGGATAGATGCTATCTCACCGATAAGTGTAGCTAATGATCAGTGGGAGTAAACCCTCCACTGATCATTGTCTCACTTTATTGAATCACTGTTTTCCCACCCATATATGGTACCAATACTTCTGGAACTTTTACAGTACCATCTTCTTGTTGGTAGTTTTCAATAATAGCAGAAACGGTACGACCTACTGCTAATCCAGAACCGTTTAACGTATGAACAAATTCTGGTTTTCCTTTCTCTTCGCGACGGAATCGGATACCAGCACGTCTTGCTTGAAAATCTTCAAAATTAGAACAAGAAGAAATTTCACGGTACGTATCATTGCTTGGCATCCATACTTCAATATCGTATTTCTTTGCAGCCGTAAAACCTAGGTCAGCTGTGCACATACTCATTACACGATAAGGTAATTTTAACAGTTGAAGCACCTTTTCTGCATGCCCTGTTAATTCTTCTAATACCTGATAAGAATCCTCTGGTTTTACCAATTGCACCAATTCTACTTTGTTAAATTGATGCTGACGAATTAAACCTCTAGTATCTCGCCCTGCTGAACCTGCCTCAGAACGAAAATTACTACTATAAGCAGTGAATTTTTTTGGTAGTTCTTCTGCTTTTAATATTTCTTCACGATGATAATTCGTTACAGGAACCTCAGCAGTTGGAATTAAGAAATAATCCCAACCATCTACTTTAAATGCATCTTCTTCAAATTTAGGTAATTGACCCGTACCAGTCATACTTGCGCGATTTACCATATGTGGTGGTAATATTTCTTGGTAACCATGCTCATCAGCATGTAAATCCATCATAAAGTTGATGAGTGCACGTTCTAAGCGGGCACCTAAACCTTTATAAAAAACAAAACGGCTTCCTGTCACTTTTGCAGCTCTTTCGAAGTCTAATATGTCTAATTCTGTTGCTAGATCCCAATGTGGTTTTTCTTCAAAACCAAAGCTTGGTACTTCTCCCCATTTACGTACTTCTACATTATCATCTTCTGTCTCTCCAATAGGAGTAGACTCATGTGGGATATTTGGAATAGATAACATCAATAATTCCAGTTCTTCTTCTACTTGTCGAAGTTCTTGATCAATAGTTTTGATTCGATCGCCTACTTCACGCATTTCAGTAATCATGTCATCTGCATTTTTCTTTTCTTTTTTCAATAAAGAGATTTGTTTAGATACTTCATTTCGCTTCGCTTTCAATTGTTCTGTTTCAGCGATTAGATCTCTTCTTTTCTCATCAAGATCCCCAAAGCGATCCAAATCGGTTAAATCTTCCCCTCTGTGGGCTAATTTCTCTTTCACTTCAGCAAAATTTTTACGCAACATTTTCATGTCTAGCATAACCATTACCTCCTATTTTTCCATTTACATACTCTGAATTTTGATAAGTGCTTCCATACGGCCAAGCTGTAACATATAAAAAACTCCCGCCCCATACTGTTAGTAGGGACGAGAGTTTACCCGCGATACCACCCTGATTGGAGAATAGACTTCTCCCGGCTTCTTTCATCATAACGGCTTATCGCCGGGTACATGTACTATGATTTCCACGCACCACTCCAGGATGGATTCGCTTATCTTTTATACCGGTTTGCACCAACCACCGGCTCTCTTATATAAAACAATAAGCTACTAATTCCTGTCATTGCTTTTTCATATCAGATTTTCCATTAAACTATATTTGTTATTATATTATTTTTCCACCATTTTGACAAAGTATTCTGTTAAGCGATGATCATCTGTTAATTCTGGATGAAAAGCACTGCAGAGATAATGACCTTGTTGTGCTGCAACAATTTTATCCTGATAAGTAGCTAATACGTCTACTTCAGGTCCAACCTCCATGATGTATGGAGCGCGGATAAAGACTGCTTCAAATTGATCTGCAACACCTTTTATATCTATTTCAGCTTCGAACGATTCACGCTGTCTACCAAAAGCATTGCGTTCAACCTTCATATCCATTAATGATAAATGTGCATGATCTTGTCCAACAATATCATTTGCTAACAAGATAAGACCTGCACAAGTACCAAAAATCGGCTTTCCTTGTTTACCAAAGTCAACTAATGCCTCAAAAAAGTCATATTTATCGATGAGTCGACGCATCGTTGTACTCTCGCCACCAGGTATGATTAGTCCATCTATATCAGTTAATTGTTCTTTATACTTAATAATGATCCCTTCAGCTCCAGCTGCTTCAACGGAACGAATATGTTCACGAATCGCACCTTGTAAGCCTAAAACTCCGATTTTCATCATTACTTTTTACTCCTCACTACTTACCAACCACGATCTTGCATACGCTCTTCAGGAGCAATTGTACTAATTTCTAAACCTTTCATTGCTGTACCGATGCCTTTGGATACTTTTGCAATTAAGTCGTAGTCTTCATAATGTGTTGTTGCTTCTACAATCGCTCTTGCAAAATTAGCAGGATTATCTGATTTAAAGATACCTGAACCAACAAATACTCCATCTGCACCTAGTTGCATCATTAATGCTGCGTCTGCTGGAGTTGCTACACCACCCGCAGCAAAGTTTACAACAGGTAAACGGCCATTTTCTTTAATCTCAAGAAGTACTTCGTATGGAGCACCTAATTCTTTGGCATATGTCATGACTTCATCTTCATTCATATTAACTAGCTTACGAACTTGTGCATTTACTTCACGAATGTGGCGAACTGCTTCGACAATGTTGCCTGTTCCAGGTTCACCTTTTGTACGTAACATAGACGTACCTTCACCGATACGACGAGCTGCTTCACCTAAGTTACGGCAACCACATACAAATGGTACAGTGTAATCTCTTTTATTTAGGTGATACACTTCATCTGCTGGTGTTAATACTTCACTCTCGTCGATATAATCTACACCCATTGCTTCCAGTACACGAGCTTCTACAATATGACCGATACGGGCTTTTGCCATAACCGGAATAGAAACAGCATTCATCACTTCTTCTACAATCGTAGGATCTGCCATACGAGCAACTCCACCTGCTGCACGAATATCAGATGGCACTCGTTCTAATGCCATAACTGCTACAGCACCAGCTTCTTCAGCGATTTTTGCCTGTTCTGCATTGACAACGTCCATAATAACGCCGCCTTTTTGCATTTCTGCCATACCTCTTTTAACTCTATCTGTACCTACTTTAGACATTCTTATGTTCCTCCTAAAATTATGAACTATAAAACGATCTATTTCATCCTCTTACATTATATAACAAAAAATCTACAAATGCCAACTGCTGTCATCGGAATTAACTGAATAAACCTTTAAAGAAATCTACTACTGTTGTAAAAACATTTGCAAAGAAATCTCCGATCGCACCTAGCGCTAGCATAAACCAATTTTGTTTTTCAACCGCATCAGTCGTCACTAGATCTACTCGTTGATCCGCTGTATCTCCACCAATATAACCGTAATCTATTTCACCATTATACTGAAGAATTGCTTGTCCTATTTTTTCACCCTCTTCAAGTGGGGCTTTTAATGAGCCATCTTCTGTTAATTTATCTTCATCAAACTCATATCGTACATCATATAATTCTTCTTCACCAGTTTTGATCATCGTTTCAAACGCTGCTGCTGTTTCAACGCCTACTTCTTTTTCTTTCCCTTTTGAAACAGGAAGTTTAGACTCTCCTTCTAATTGAAAACCAGTTGGAAATAGTTCTGCTGTTTCGAATTGGGAAAATCCATATTCCATTAATTTTTTCGTTTCAATAAAACGTTCGCCTTCACTACTCGTTTTCATCACTACTGTAATAATGCGACGATCTCCTTGTTGGGCAGTACCTGTAAAACAATGTCCTGCAGCATCTGTATGACCTGTTTTCAAACCGTCTACACCTTCATATGAATATTGAGAAAAGTTATCATTATTCCAGTCTGGCAACATCCAATTCCAATTTTCTAACACTCTTCCATCTAATTCAGTTGTCGTCTTACTGGAATATTCCAAAGCCTCTGGATAATCATTAATAAGATGATAGGCTAGCAATGCTGAAGAACGTGCTGATAACAGGTTATCTTCATTTGGTTCCGTTCCCTCTGGGTGGTAATCACCTAAATCCGAATTCGATAAACCGGTAGAATTAACAAATTTATATTCTGGTAAGCCCATTTCTTCTGCTTTTTCATTCATCATTTTTACGAATTCGCCTTCTGAACCAGCTATTAACTCTGATAGTGCAACCGTTGTTCCATTATCAGAGTAAATTGCCATTGCTTCATATAATTCACGGACTGTATAGTCTTGATCCTGAATTAAACCAATTCCCGAAAAATTATTACCGGGAGATGCTAACCAATAAGCGTAATCACTAATTTGAGTAGTTGTATCCCAGCTGATTTGACCTTCATTAATGGCTTCTAGCACCAAATATTCCGTCATCATTTTCGTCATACTAGCTGGAGGTAATTTTAAATCAGATTGTTTCTCATATAAAACTTTCCCTGTGTTAGCATCGACGATGATAGCAGATTCTGCATTAATTTCTATATTCTCTGCGGCTTGTACTTGTAAACTATTCATAGAAAATGTAGTGATCATTAATAATGCAACCACTACCAAAATACTTATCTTTTTCATTACATCTTTCAATTTTCCTACCTCCGACTATTTTTTTGCACGAAACAATTTTATCACAACTAATTCAAATAGAAAATAACGCTTTATGACTATCATTAAGAAAAACCGGGAAAGCACACCCGGTCCTTTATAATATATCGATAGTATAAAGTAGTTATGTTGAGATGGATATTGGCCTTAACAACCGCTACGGCTTGCCCACTTCGCTTTATAGCTACATCAGATAAAGAAAACTTGGGTAATCCCAAGTTTTCCTCTACCTTTATAACCATTTATCGAATTATGATAAGGAATAGTTTGGCGATTCTTTCGTAATTTGAACATCATGTGGATGGCTTTCGCGTAATCCTGCCCCTGTCATACGAATAAATTTGGCATCATTTCGTAATGCTTCGATATCCGCAGCTCCACAATAACCCATACCAGATCTGAGACCACCAATTAATTGATGAACCGTATCGGCTAAAGGTCCTTTATAGGCTACACGGCCTTCAATGCCCTCTGGAACCAATTTCTTAGCATCCTGTGAGTCTTGGAAATATCGATCATTAGAACCAGATTTCATGGATGTTACAGATCCCATCCCACGATATACTTTATATCTTCTACCTTGGAAGATTTCCGTTTCACCAGGGCTTTCTGATACTCCTGCAAACAGGCTTCCTAACATAACAGCATGTGCACCAGCTGCAATTGCCTTGGCGATATCACCAGAGTACTTAATACCCCCATCAGCAATAATAGGAATATTATACTTTTGTGCTTCCGTTGCACAATCATTAACGGCTGTTATTTGAGGCACACCTACACCTGCTACCACTCTAGTTGTACAGATAGAACCTGGGCCAATACCTACCTTGATAATATTCGCCCCTGCTTCGATAAGTGCTCTTGTCGCTTCAGGCGTTGCGACATTACCAGCAATAATATCAATATCAGGGTATTTAGTTCGAACGCGTTTAACTTGTTCAATAACACCTTGTGAATGACCATGTGCTGTGTCAATAACTAATACATCTACACCAGCTTCTACTAGTTTATCAATACGCGTCATCGAATCTGCAGTTACGCCAACAGCAGCACCTGCTAATAAGCGTCCTTGCTTGTCCTTAGCAGAATGAGGAAACTCAATTACTTTTTCAATATCTTTGATTGTAATAAGTCCTTTTAACACATTATCATTATCAACTAGTGGCAATTTTTCAATTTTATGTTCTTGCAAGATTTTACTTGCCTCTTCTAAAGTTGTACCAACTGGTGCTGTTACTAAGTTTTCACTTGTCATCACATCAGCAATTTTAATCGAATAGTCTTCAATAAAACGTAAGTCACGATTGGTTAGAATCCCTACTAATTTTTGCTCTTCCTCATTATTTACAATAGGTACACCGGAAATACGGAATTTGCCCATTAAATGTTCTGCATCAAAAACTTGATGATCAGGCAATAGGAAGAATGGATTCGAAATAACACCACTTTCAGAGCGTTTCACACGGTCTACTTGTTCTGCCTGTTCTTCAATCGACATATTTTTATGAATAATACCGATTCCACCTTGTCTAGCAATCGCAATAGCCATCTTTGCTTCTGTTACAGTATCCATTCCCGCACTTAAAAATGGAATATTAAGCGTAATATTTTCTGATAGCTTTGTCTTAACTGATACATCTCTAGGTAGTACATTTGATTCCGCTGGTAATAATAACACATCGTCGAACGTTAAACCTTCTTTACTAAATTTATCTGTTCTCATCGGTGAACCTCCTTAAATTTTTTGGTTATATTGTGAAATAATGGATGGGAAATGAAGCTCTCTATTACTAGAGTTTCATCTATTTTTTGAGGGTTATATCCTTAACTATTGTTAATTACAATACGATATGTTTTAGGGTTTTTCAACCTTTTTTTTTCGCTATTCCACCCGCTTAAAATGGCGATATGATCAAATCAATAATGTAAGAGGTTACATTATGTAAATTTTTTTTACAATATTAATAGAAATAATACTATAGATACAAATTGTCTTGACTTAGCTTCCTTCCATTCTGACTAAAGATGAGTGCTCACATACGCTCCGGCAGAATACTGCGCTTTCCGTGGGCTCGGCTTCAGCTAACTTGGTGAAGAAGAGCACTTCACCAAGTGGATCTTCAGCTCTCGTGAGTCCCACAGGAGTCTCCGTATTCTGCCTACACTACATTTAGTGTTCTGAATTAGGAAGTGGAAAGAATTTTTGAGAATATATACGCTTGCTTCCCTCTCTTTTTTCCAGAACACTATTCGAAGCTGCGGAAAAATGCGACACTCCTGGGGGAACAGCGCGAGCCGAAGATCCACTTTGCAAAGTGTTTTTCTTTGCAAAGTTAGCTGAGGCCGTGCCCCCGGAAAGGGAGTATTTTTCCGCAGCGACGATTATGCACTCATCTAAATTCAGTACAGAGGAGAACAAATCCATGTCTAAGTTACTGTGCAGTATATGTATATGAATTTTGTGCACTATGTTTTTCATAAAAAAACAGGCAACCGTTGTGGTCACCTGTTTATTCTGTAATAATATTTTCAATAAAGATTGCTTGTTTTTCGTCTAGCTTAATGATTTCATCGCTATCCATTAATCTTACCATCGGCCTTGTTGGTTGATTGGAATCAACGAAAATAACATACGCCTCTTTACCAGTTGAGAGCATAACACGGGTACCGATCGTGTAATTCATAAGTGTATCAATAAATTTTTGCAATACTGAATAATCAAATTTTTGATACTTTAACTTCAACATTTCTTCCATCACCTTAAATGGTGATTGCTTTCTGCGATATACACGCTCTGACGTCATGGCATGGTAAGTATCACTAACGGCAATAATTTTAGCAAAAGGATGTATTTTCTCATCTTTTGCTCCAATTGGATATCCACTACCATCTATTCTTTCATGATGCTGTAATATCGCTAGTTTCATTTCTTTTGTTACATAAGGAATATCCTCAACCATTCGATAGGATAATGTCGGATGTTTCTTAATTTCCTCATATTCAGCAATGGTTAACCTTGATTCTTTCATGAGCCAATTTTCACTTAATTTAGCCATCCCACAGTCAGCCAAAATAGCTGCAAGCCCTACTTGGACCCAATCTTTTTGATAGCCTAGTTTTTTAGCAAGATGTGCGGATAGCAGGGCAATGGATACACCATGATGATAGAAATAGTCTTCTTTGGAAGCAAATTTATGCAATAAAAATAAATCTAAATTAATATTCTTTACATAATCAAATAATGGCATCATCAATTTTCTTACTTGATAGATATCAATAGAGCTTCCACCTTGCCATTTTTGAAACATTGCTTTGTAGCCCGATACAGCATTAAGGTATAAAGTCTCAAAGGAATCTCGCGAGTTCCCTTGGACATTATTTCGTGAATCATGCTCAGCATCGATAACTTTTTCAGGGGTAAAAAGACTCCCAGATGCTAATTTTTCCGATACCTCTACAGAATCAATATTAAAGTGTTTTAAAACATGAATATGTTCTTCTGTAATGACCGTATTTTTATCAATAATTGGATGCTTAGTTTTCCCTATTATTGGTTTAGTAACAATACATCCTGGTATGAGTTGTTGTGGATGCACCTGCAAATAGATCACACCCTTTACTATTTTTCTATCTCTTCTTCATTACCTTCTTCAACCATTTCTTCTTCACGATCAACCTTAGCTACTGTTGCAACTTTTTCCTCTTCCTGTAGTCGAATCAGTCGAACCCCTTGCGTATTTCGACCTGTCGTTGAGATACCTTCTACCTGCATACGAATGAGAACACCAGATACTGTCATAATCATAATATCCTCTTCAGTCGTTACATTCTTCACTGCTACGACTCTACCGGTTTTTTCGGTAATGTTTGCAGTAAATATCCCTTTACCACCACGATTGGTTCTACGATATTCGTCAACGGGTGTTCTTTTTCCATAACCATTCTCGGTTACGTTCAGTACATACTGGTCTTCCTCCAGAATTTCCATCGAAACAACCTCATCATCTTCACGTAATGAAATACCTTTGACACCTGCTGCTGTTCTTCCCATAGAACGGATTTGACTTTCTTCAAATCGAATGACATAGCCATTCTTAGTACCAATTAAAATATCTTTATCGCCATCTGTTAAACGAACAGAAATTAATTCATCACCTTCCCGCAAGTTTAGTGCAATCAAGCCACCTTTACGGATGTTTGCAAATTGAGGAAGTGACGTTCTCTTAGATATACCATATTTGGTTGTGAAGAATAAATACCAATCTTCCTTATACTCACTGACCGTGATAACGGCATTAATCCATTCACCTTGTTCGACTTCTAATAAATTGATAATCGGAATACCTTTAGCTGTACGATTAAATTCAGGAACTTCATACCCTTTCGAACGGTATACCTTTCCTTTATTAGAGAAAAACAGGACCGTATCATGTGTTGAACAAGAAACTAAATGTTCGACAAAATCATCATCATTCGTACCCATTCCCTGTACTCCACGACCACCGCGTCTTTGTGCTCGATAGGTCGAAGCAGGTAGACGTTTAATATAGCCTCTGTGTGTCAATGTGATAACAATACTTTCCTCAGGGATTAAATCTTCATCTTCAATCAGATCTATTCCACCGGATACAATTTCTGTTCTTCTTTCATCATTGTACTTCTCTTTAATTTCTAATAATTCTTCACGAATAATTTCGAGAATTTTCTCTTCATTCGCCAAGATTTCCTTCAATTCTTTAATTAACGCTACAATCTGGCTATACTCATCTTCAATCTTTTCCCGCTCTAAACCAGTCAGACGTTGTAGACGCATATCTAAAATAGCTTGCGCCTGTTTTTCGGACAAGTTAAATTGATTCATTAAGCCATCACGGGCAATTTCAGTTGTTTGGGATTGACGAATTAAAGTAATAATCGCATCAATATGATCCAATGCCGTCCGTAAACCTTCGAGGATATGTGCACGTGCTTCCGCTTTATTTAAATCATATTGAGTTCTTCTCGTAATAATTTCTTTTTGATGCTCTAAATAATATTCCAGACACTGTTTCAAGTTTAATACTTTCGGCTGTCCATCCACTAAAGCTAGCATGTTGATACCGAAAGACGTTTGTAAGGATGTCTGTTTATATAAATTATTTAATACGACGTTTGGATTCGCATCACGACGTAGTTCAATTACAATTCGCATACCATTACGGTCTGACTCATCTCGTAAATCAGTGATACCTTCAATACGTTTATCTCTAGCTAAATCAGCAATTTTTTCGACTAGCTTCGCTTTATTGACTTGATATGGAATTTCTGAAACAAGGATTCTTGATTTACCATTCGCTTGTTCTTCTATCTCTGTTTTGGCACGAATGGTAATGGATCCTTTACCAGTCTCATAGGCTCTTCTAATACCACTTCGACCCAAAATTTCACCAGCTGTCGGGAAATCAGGACCATAAATATATTCTTCCATTAATTCACTAATAGAAATTTCCGGATTCTGACTAATTGCTAAGATAGCGTCAATTGTTTCACCTAAATGATGTGGAGGGATATTAGTTGCCATCCCTACAGCAATACCAGAAGCACCATTCACTAACAGGTTAGGGAACTTAGCAGGTAATACTTTTGGTTCTCTTTCCGAACCATCATAGTTATCCATGTAATCAATCGTATCTTTATTAATATCCCGTAACATTTCCATTGAAATCTTAGACATTCTGGCTTCTGTATAACGCATTGCCGCTGGTGGGTCACCGTCTACTGAACCAAAGTTTCCATGGCCATCAACAAGCATATAGCGATAACTAAAATCTTGTGCCATTCTTACCATTGCATCATAGACAGCAGAGTCACCATGTGGGTGATACTTACCAATAACATCCCCAACAATACGAGCTGATTTCTTATATGCTTTATCCGCATGCATACCCTGGTCATTTAACGCATATAATATTCGACGATGAACAGGTTTCATCCCGTCTCGAACATCAGGTAATGCACGAGATACAATAACACTCATTGCATAATCTAAGAAAGATGTTCTCATTTCTTGCCCTATATTAATTTCTTGAACTTGTGGACGGTTTTGATCCACCATATTTGATTACCTCCTATTTCACTGCAGGAAGACGTGAAAATTGCTATTCTGTTCAAACTGGATTAGATATCTAAATTTTTAACATATACCGCATTATCCTGAATAAAATTACGGCGTGGCTCTACTTTATCTCCCATAAGCATGTCAAAAATTTGATCAGCCTCCATGGCATCTTCTAAACTTACTTGCAACAATGTACGTCCTTCAGGATCCATTGTTGTTTCCCACAGCTGTGTTGCATTCATTTCTCCTAAACCTTTGTAACGCTGTAAACCTGGTTTTGGCTGTTTAGGTAATTCTGCTAATAATTGATCTAGCTCTTTATCTGAATAGGTGTAATGTACAGCTTTACCTTGTTTGATTTGATAAAGAGGTGGCTGTGCAATATAGACATAACCATAATCAATCAACGGCCGCATAAATCGGAAGAAAAAGGTTAATAACAAGGTTCTAATATGTGCACCGTCAACATCTGCATCGGTCATAATAACAATTTTGTGGTAACGTGCTTTCGAAATATCAAATTCTTCGCCGATCCCGGTACCAAGCGCCGTAATAATCGAACGAATCTCATTGTTAGATAAAATTCTGTCTAACCTTGCCTTTTCAACATTCAATATTTTACCTCTGAGTGGCAAAATCGCTTGAAAATGACGATCTCGCCCTTGCTTGGCAGAACCCCCTGCAGAGTCTCCCTCTACAATATACAGTTCACTAATCGTGGCATCTCTTGACGAACAGTCAGCTAGTTTCCCTGGAAGATTAGAAACTTCCAAAGCACCTTTACGTCTTGTTAATTCTCTAGCTTTTTTCGCCGCCATTCTAGCTCTTGAAGCCATTAAGCCTTTATCAACGATAATTCTTGCTGTATTCGGATTTTCAAATAAAAACTTCGAAAATAGCTCACTAAAGGCTGAATCTGTAATCGTTCTTGCCTCACTATTACCTAGTTTCGTCTTCGTTTGCCCCTCAAATTGTGGATCGGGATGCTTAACAGAGATAATCGCTGTTAAACCTTCTCTTACATCATCACCGGTTAAATTCGGATCGTTTTCTTTGAATAAGTTATTTTTTCGCGCATAATCATTAATAACACGAGTAAGACCCGTTTTAAAACCTGATTCATGTGTACCACCTTCATGGGTACTAATATTATTGGCAAATGAATAGATGTTGCTTGCGAATCCATCATTGTATTGTAATGCTACTTCTACTTGAATATTATCTTCTTCTTTTTCTGCATAAAATGGCTCATGTAATACTTCTTTCGAACGGTTCAAATGCTCTACATATGATCCTATTCCACCTTCATAATAAAAGGTTTCTGGTTCACTGTCTTCACGATTATCTTGAATAGAAATTCGTAAACCTTTATTCAGGTAGGCTAATTCCCGTAACCTTGTCGCTAAAGTTTCATAGTTATATTCAGTAGTTTCTGTAAATATTTCAGGATCTGGTTTAAAACGGGTTCTAGTTCCAGTGATATCCGTTTCACCAATTACTTCTAATTCTTTGTTCAATTTACCGCGTGAAAAGCTAATATAATACAATTTCCCATCACGGTGGACATATACTTCTAGTTCAGTAGCTAAAGCATTTACGACGGAAGCCCCAACTCCGTGCAGACCACCTGATACTTTGTAACCACCGCCACCAAATTTTCCACCAGCATGTAGGACAGTCATAATGGTTTCTACTGCAGGTCGACCTGTCTTCTCATGTAAACTTACTGGGATTCCACGACCGTTATCGACTACTGTTATACTATTATCTTTTTCAATAAAAACCTCGATATGATCACAGTAACCTGCCAGTGCTTCATCGATACTGTTATCAACAATCTCCCAGACTAAATGATGAAGTCCTTTTTCATTGGTAGACCCAATGTACATTCCCGGCCTTTTTCGTACTGCTTCCAAGCCTTCTAATACTTGAATTTGATCTGCATCATAGGCTTGTTCTAGTGGCGTATTTTCTTCCATTGTCAATTCAATCACCTACATTCTCTCTCATTGATTATCTTTTATTCTTCATCACCATTTTCAGAATAATCCTCTAATCTGCTGATAGTGGAAATCATACTGGCTCTTTTCTTTAATGTTAAAACCGATAACGGGCTATAATATACTTTATCAGCAGTAATTACTACTGCCTTTGTTACATCTTCTTCTGATACAACGACTTGTTCATTCTCTTTCAGTTCTTCTAGCATCTCCTCGTTGATCGTAGAGGAAGTTACTAAACTGTAATCAATTATTCCTATCACATCTTTAGATTGAATAACATGGTCATCTCCAATGTGAATAAACATAATATCCCTACTTTTTACTCGATTATTTTTCCGTTATCTATTCTAAAAATCTCCGCCTTCTCCAATGTCTGATGATGAATACCATCCACACTGGTTGTAGAGACAAAGGTTTGGACTTTTCCTTCAATCGTATCTAATAAATGGGACTGTCTGAAATCATCTAATTCACTTAAGACATCATCTAAAAGCAAAATAGGATAATCATTAATTTCCTGATAGATCAGTTCTATCTCTGCGAGTTTCAAAGATAACGCAGTTGTTCTTTGCTGCCCCTGTGACCCAAACGTTTGAACATTTTTATCATTAACATAGAAGACTAAATCATCTCTGTGTGGACCTATTAAGGTTGTACCACGCTCAACTTCTTTCGTTTCTAATTTCTCAAATGTCTCTGCTAGAACTGTTCCTATTTTTTCCTTTTCATCCGTCTCTGATACATCAATAGTAGGAGCATATTGTAAATCCAAATCTTCAATTCCTCTGCTGATTCCTCGATGTATCTCGTTTGCCCAGGTACGCAGGCGCTTCATGAACATAAAGCGTTTTTCTAAGATAATAGCAGCATGTTCAATCAATTGCTCTGTCAGGACACGTAACATGGTGAGATCATTTGATTTACGTTTTTGCAATTGCTTTAATAAATGATTTCGTTGTTTTAGGATTTTGACATATTGTCCAAGATGATAGATATAGATCGGTTGGATTTGGCCTATTTCCATGTCAATAAAACGTCTTCTAATTTGAGGACTCCCTTTCACAAGATTTAAATCCTCAGGTGCGAACATCACAATGTTTAAAGCACCAATATAATCACTAAGACGTTTTTGTTCTAAATGGTTTAATTTAGCTTTTTTACCTTTATTGGTAATTTGTATTTCCAGTGGGAATTGTTGCTTTCTTTTGAATACACTACCTTCTATTTTAGCATAATTTTGCTCCCATTGGATTAATTCTTTATCTTTTGTGGTTCGATGTGATTTGGAGAATCCTAACACATAAATAGCTTCCATTAAGTTTGTTTTGCCTTGAGCATTTTCTCCAATAATCACGTTTATTTTATCATCGAATTGAACAGATAACTGATCATAGTTACGATAATGATTTAAACTTAATTGTTGTATATACATTCGAATTTCCTTCCGAATTTAACCTTTATTCCGCGCTTTTTGTTACTACGAACGTACCAACATCTTCTACGTAGACTGTATCCCCAGGATAAAGTTTTTTACCACGACGTGTCTCTAATTCGTCATTCACATAGACACCATTTTCTTGTAAAAAAACTTTAATCATACCACCTGATTCGAGTATATTGGCTAATTTCAAAAATTGTCCTAAAGGGATATAATCTGTTGAAATTTCAATTTTTTCTTCCATCATTTCACCTACTTTGTTATTAAGAAAGATATTGGTTATTAGTATAGCCCTTCTATCTATTTTACTAAACATTTGCTAAATATAAAAGTAAACCTACTAATTATTTTTTTCTAATGGGGAATATGTTGATAATCTAATTTTTTCGGATTCGCAAATATGGAATATATTCCCTTATCATAGGGGGGGTGCCTTCGTTAAGTGCTCTACAACATATATCAGGGCTAAAATATGACATTGATATCTCTGGAAAAGTTGTTTCTCACCTTATAAAGAAAAAAATACACGCGCTTCAGTGATAATGAAACGCGTGTATACTTTTTCAACTAACTTGTTTATTAATTAAAATGTTCTTACTGGTAAAATAAGTTGTAAAATTTGGTCGTGATCGATTGGTTTGATAATGAATGGGCGCATGGCTCCGGTAAATTCAATTTTAACTTGTTCTGTTTCCATTATTTTTAATGCATCAATCATATATTTGGAACTGAATGAAATCTTTAATTCTTCTCCATCCATACTTGCTACGGTTATTTCTTCTTCTACCTTACCGATCTCTGGAGAATTACTAGAGATCTCTACGATTTGCTGGTCCTTTGTTTGTAATCTGATCACATTATTATGATTATCTTTAGCAAGTAATGATGCACGGTCAACTGCTTGTAGTAGTGTTTTCGTATCAGCATGGATCACTGTTTTACTTTCTTCCGGGATTAACCGTGATGTTTCTGGATATTTTCCATCCAGTAAACGGGATAAAAAGTATAAGTGATTCGTTTGAAATGCGATTTGATTTTCACTAATGCTAATTTGAATTTTATCTTCCGTATCATCGAGAATTTTGCTTAGTTCATTTAAGCTTTTACCTGGTATGACAACTTGTTCAAAAGGAAATTCAGCGATGCTTTCTTGTAAAGGTAATTTACTTGCTGCTAAGCGGTGACTATCTGTTGCAACAAAGTGCAGTTGCTCACCTTCCACTTTAATATTAACTCCCGTTAAAATCGGTCGTGTTTCAGACGTGGATACCGCAAATACCGTTTGTTTAATCATATTTTTTAATAGATTAATCGGTAATTCAAAATTGGTTTCCGTGTTAATTTGTGATATCTGTGGATATTCTTCTGCATCTTGTCCATTCAAATGAAACTCAGCATGACCAGATTGAATCGTGATTTGCAATTGTTCATCTACTTCTATTTGAACACTTGGAGAAGGTAATTTTCTTATAATTTCAGGAAAATACTTCGCATGAACAATAATTTCTCCTTGCTCAATTTCGTCAATATATTGAATTCCTTCTTCTTCTACTGGAATAAAAGATTCAATTGTAATATCGGAGTTGCTACCGGTTAATGTTATACCATTATGGGTCGATTGAATTTTTAAACCAGCCAAAATAGGAATCGCCGTTTTCGATGAAATAGCTTTTGTTACATGTTGAATACTTTCCATTAATTTGTCTCTGTTTATTACAATTTTCATTCTAATCCTCCTTGAGGAATATATTTATTTATTATTAATATAATACCGTAATAATAGTAATAGGGCATGTGATTATGTGGATAACTCAAAAAAACTGGTTGTCTAAAAGTTATCCAGATGTGAATAACTTGTTTGCATGTTTGTTTACTTTATCCACAATACCCACAAGTATAAAGTAGCATGTATGATTAGTTTACATGGATTTTAATTGTTCTTTTATTTCTTCAATTTCTTTACTTAATAATTCATCTGTCCCCATTAACTTGGAGATTTTTTCATGTGCGTGAATAACGGTTGTATGGTCTCTTCCACCAAATTCTTCGCCTATTTTAGGAAGTGAAAAATCGGTTAGTTCTCTGGATAAATACATAGCAATTTGTCTTGGGAATGCAATAGACTTCGTACGCTTTTTAGCAGAGAATTCTTCAAGTTTTACGTTATACCTTTTTCCGACTTCTTCTTGAATATGCTGTATCGTAATTACTTTTGGTCTGGAGGAAGGGATAATATCCTTTAACGCTTCAGCTGCTAACGATGCATCGATATCCTGATTGATAAGCGATGAATAGGCAACTACTCGTATTAAGGCACCTTCTAACTCTCTAATATTCGTGTCAATTTGATTGGCAATATACAGCATCACTTCATTAGGTATATCTAAACCTTCTGCTTTCGCTTTTTTTCTAAGTATCGCAATTCTTGTCTCCAAATCAGGCGGGGTAATATCGGTAATAAGTCCCCACTCAAAACGAGAACGCAATCGATCCTCTAATGTTGGAATTTCCTTCGGTGGCCTATCACTGGAGATAATAATTTGCTTATTTTCTTCATGTAACGTATTAAATGTATGGAAAAATTCTTCTTGAGTTTGTTCTTTTCCAGCTAGGAATTGAATATCATCAATTAATAAGACATCAACATTACGATATTTATTACGAAAATTGACAGCTTTATTATCGCGAATAGAATTGATAAATTCATTCGTAAACTTTTCAGATGAAAGATAGACAACTTTTGCAGTTGGATTGTGATCTAATACATAATGTCCGATCGCATGCATTAAGTGTGTTTTGCCAAGACCAACACCACCGTAAATAAACAACGGATTATATGCTTTTGCCGGTGCTTCTGCAACTGCTAAAGATGCTGCATGAGCAAACCTGTTACCAGAACCAATAACAAATGTTTCAAAAGTGTATTTGTCATTTAACATCGATTTAGGCGATGTTTCATTACTTTGCGTTGGTACGGATTTTTTCTTTTTCATTTGCGTAAATTCTTCTGTTGTGTCATCTGTACTTTCTGGAATGACAAATTTCACTGCTAATTTTGCTCCGGTTAGTTCATATAAGGCATCTGCGATAATGGTTGTATATCTCGATTCTAGCCAATCTCTTGTAAATTCATTTGGAGCAGAGATAATTACCGTATCTTCTTTTAATTGATCTACAGAAGTATTTTTTAACCAGGTATCATAGCTTGGTTTACTAACTTTATCCTTAATTAATTCTAGCGTGTTTCTCCATAAATCTTCGATGTTTTCCACGAAAAACCCTCCTTTCATAAGGCAACAATAGGAAGTATACATGCATAATAACTTGTGGATAGATATACATTGATAAAAAAGCGGAAAACCTAAAAATTAAGTTTTCCACATTAATGTGTATAAACTAATATACAAGCTGTGAACTTTTGTCCACACTATATCCACAAACTGTGGATAAGACTAAACCTGAAGAATTTTATTCACAAACTAAAACACAAATATAATATCAAATAAAGCCGAATAATGCAATGTTTTCTCTACACTTATCCACAACTTAGACAAATTGTGACTATTATCTTTACACATGGTCTTATTTTGTGAGTAATTTGTCGACAAAGCATTGAAAAAGTCGTTTTGTTCTATGAAACTTATCCACACAACGCTGTAATAGTACAGTTTGAAACGAATTTTGTTATAGTACAGGCTGGAGGTTGATTTGATATTAATGTTTGTTTCATTTAGAATGAATAGTGTAAAGATCTTAAGTTTTTTAGAACAGGGCATTGACATCAGAAATGATTTATAAGTATAATGAGTAAGACTGTCTAATCGATTATGATTATTAGATTCCTCAGGGAGGTGCATATAAATGAAACGTACATTTCAACCAAATAACCGTAAACGCAAAAAAGTTCATGGATTCCGTGCGCGTATGAGCACTAAAAATGGACGAAAAGTTCTTGCTCGTCGTCGTAAGAAGGGTAGAAAAGTATTGTCTGCATAGGCCACTGATACACTCAGTGGTCTTTTTCCATGTACGGCATAACTTTTAAGAATTAGAATTGTTTTCTTTAATGGAGGCGCGCTAGTAATGAAGAAAGCATGGAGAATTAAAAAGAATAGTGAATTTCAAGAGGTTTTTAAGAAGGGCGCTTCTTTTGCTAATCGACAACTAGTCATTTATTATTTACATAAAGGACAACAACAACATTACCGAGTTGGATTGTCTGTAAGTAAAAAAATTGGGAACGCTGTAGTACGCAATCAAGTAAAGCGCTATATTAGACAAGCTTTTCTTGAATTAGATAAAAATATAAAAAGTGATTATGATATAATTATTATTGCTAGACAACCAACGAAAGAAATGGATTTTCATGAATTAAAAAAGAGTATCAATCATTTACTTTATAAAACAAAACTTTTAATAAACAAATGAACGTTTTGTTAATAATTTTTTTTTATACCATTATAACTAGCTTGTTGATAGAGAATAATGGTAAAATGAGAAACTATAAACAAACGTGAAGTGAAGGAATTAAGGAGGATAACGATGCGTAAGAAGCTCCTATTATTATTGGGCTTAGTCGGAGTGCTAGTATTACTATCTGGCTGTACGGAGATTGATCAAGATATTACTGCAGAAAGTGAAGGGATATGGAATAGTTATTTTGTTTATCCATTATCATGGTTAATCGTAAAAGTTGCAGAATTTTTTAATGCGGAATATGGCTATGGTCTTTCTATTGTTTTAGTCACGCTGCTAATCAGATTAATATTACTCCCGCTAAACATTAAACAATTAAAAAGCTCCAAAGCAATGCAAGAAATTCAACCTGAACTACAAAAAATTAGAGAAAAATATAGTTCTAAAGATCAACAAACACAACAAAAGTTACAACAGGAAACAATGGAGTTGTTCCAGAAAAATGGTGTTAATCCGTTAGCAGGTTGTTTGCCAATCATTGTTCAAATGCCTATTTTGATTGCATTTTATCATGCAATTATGCGTACAGGTGCACTTGATAATCATGATTTTTTATGGTTCCAATTGGATTCACCAGATCCTTACTATATTTTGCCAGTCCTTACAGCCGGATTTACTTTCTTACAACAAAAGTTAATGATGGCAGGAACAACAACGCAACAAAATACAATGATGCCTCAAATGACAATGATGCTTTATATTATGCCGATTATGATTGGGGTGTTCGCAATTTTCTTCCCATCAGCATTGGCACTTTATTGGGTAGTAGGTAATATCTTCATGGTATTTCAAACATTACTTATTAAAAATCCAATGATGAAACGTGATGAGGCAAATGCAGGAGGAAATAAATAGTGAGACAGATAACTGCTACTGGACAAACTGTAGATGAAGCGGTCCAATCAGCATTAAGGCAGTTAAACATCACAGAGGACCAAGCAGAAATTGAGGTAATTGATGAGGGGAAAAAGGGTTTATTAGGATTATTCGGTTCAAAACCTGCGATTGTGAAAGTCGCGAAAGCGCAAGAATCAGTTGAAGAGCTTCCGGCGAAGGAAGTCGAACTAGAAGAAGATCCTGTCGAAAAGGTTCAGAAGTACGTAGAAAAGATTATTGCTGAGTTTGAGGTCGAGGTAAATGTTAAAGCAGAGGTAGAACAAAATGTTGTGACATTGCAATTGACTGGAGAAAAGATTGCGTTATTAATTGGAAAACGAGGTCAAACATTAAATGCTATTCAATATCTTGCGCAATTGGCGATACATCAATATGCTGATAAATATTATACGGTAGTAGTTGATGCTGAAGGATATCGTGAAAGAAGACGAGAAACTTTGATATCATTGGCGGACAGATTGGCTGACCGTGCTAGTCAGACGAAGAGAGATGTAAAAATCGAGCCAATGCCGTCGTTTGAACGAAAAGTGATTCATACAGCATTACAAAACAGAAAAGACGTCGAAACAGATTCACAAGGAACCGAACCCAACCGCTACGTAGTAATTAAACCGAAATAAATAGCTTGTCACGGAAACGAGTAATCAACACGATTGCTCGTTTTTTTATGAGCGAAAGAAAATACAACGGAGTAGAATTCATATACTGCGCAGTACTGCATTAAGAGATAATTTTGAAATATGTCGTGATG
>NZ_WJID01000062.1:0-202 GCF_010994055.1 Gracilibacillus thailandensis
GCAACCCGTAAGGGTGGTAAGTGGTGGGAGTAGTTCACATATTTAATTATGATCGGCAAAATATATAAACTGCGAAGTAACTTGGACATGGATTTGCTCTCTTCCCGTATTCACACTGCATGAAGAGATAATTTTGACATATATTGTGATAATAACTACCACTCCGGCTGCCCACTTCCCTTTCCATGGGGTTTGCCCTTCA
>NZ_WJID01000063.1:0-41506 GCF_010994055.1 Gracilibacillus thailandensis
GTTAGTGTTCTGATCGCTGTTCTTACGGAAGCTCTTCATAAATTCGTGGCTTTCCTGAGCTAAATAAAGCGAACGGGAAGGGAAAGCGACTGAAACATTTTGTTCTTCTAATATTTCCATAATTTTAAAATTTACTTCCTCTTTTATTTTTAAGTATTCTTCCCAAACAATTGTGTTTGTAAAGAAATAAAGCATAATATCTAAGCTGCTATCATTGTATTCGGAAAAACGTACAAAAATGGTTTCTGGATGAATATCCTCATTATTTTCTAAATAGGCTCTAATTTGTTTGATCACTTCTTCAAGCTGCTCTTTTGATGTACCGTATTCTACACCTAAATTAAAGAAAATTCGTCTTTTTCCCATTTGGCTCCAGTTCGTTATCGGTTCATTTGATAACGTGGCATTGGGAATAGTAATAACAGAATCGGCAAAGGTCCGAATGATCGTACTGCGAAAGCTAATATCTTCAACGATCCCTTCAATACTAGGTGACTGAATCCAATCACCAATAGAAAACGGTTTTTCTGTAATAATTACAACTCCACCAAATAAATTTTTGATTACTTCTTGTGCAGCTAATGCAAAGGCAAGACCACCTAGACCAAGCCCGGCAACAAAACCACTTACCTCGTAATCAAATTCCTGAGCAATAATACTGAAACTGATGGCAATGATGATTACACGAACAGCTTTTGAAAGAAAAGGTATTAAAATTTGATCAATTTCAAAATTAAAACTGTCATTTATCTTCATAAAGAGTAGTGAAGAACTAGAGGATAGATTGTATAACCCCCAAGTTATCACGATAATAAAACTCACACTAATAACCTTATCGAATAACTCATTTTCTTGATTGATATAAGGAAAATAACCGATAGCAATATACACACCGATAATCATGATTAACATACGTAATGGCTTTTCGAATGCTGTTAAAACATAATTGAAAAAGTCGCTTTTTCCTTTTTTAGCTATCTTTAACAATAAATAAAAGATATATTTAATAAAAAGTTTCCTTAGGATAAATGCAATAAATACGATTCCTATACTTATTGCGATATCAACATAATCATCATAAGAAATGCTTTCCCAAAATCTCCAATTCAAGTCTAACCCTCCACCCTTTTCAACCTATTGATACTTTATCATGAACCCTTTGTTATTTCCAATTATTTAAGCGAATAATAACAGCTGCTTGGGGAAATATAGAAAAAAATTTAAGGAGCTGTAATGATGAAAAAAATATTGGTGATAATGTTTTCTTTATGTATGATTCTGTTTCCAGTTCAAACAATCTTTGCCGCAACTCATGTCGTCCAGTCTGGCGAAAGTCTTTGGAAAATTTCAAAAAAGTATCAAATTGGTTTATCGGAAATCATAGAAGCCAATCAACAAATTGAAAATCCTGATTTAATCAATCCTAACCAAAAAGTAAACATCCCAACCAAGGATGAAATAAAGTCGATTGAGCATCAAGTTATTCAATATACCAATCAAGAGAGAGAAAAATACGGGTTATCACCACTAAGACCGGATTGGCAATTGTCACGGGTTGCCCGTTATAAATCAGAGGATATGCAGCAAAATAATTATTTCAGTCATCAAAGTCCAACGTATGGATCTCCTTTTAATATGATGAATGATTTTAATATTAACTATCGTTCTGCTGCAGAAAATATCGCTCAAGGACAGGAAACCCCATATCAAGTTGTACAGGCTTGGATGAATTCGAGTGGCCATCGAGCAAATATTTTAAATAGTGAATATACCCATATAGGTGTAGGATATGTAAGATCAGGAAATTATTGGATGCAAATGTTTATTTCAAAATAAGAAAGACAAGTCTAATAGTAATCTCTGTTTATATGATTTGATTTAAACCAAAATTTTAAGGTGTCATTCACCTTATTCACATAAGCGGTTAAATACTCCAATATTTTTGCGTTTAGACACTACTTTTGTTTAACAATTCTGATAAAAGTGTGATAATATTTTTATTGGCATAAAAATAATTATTGGAGAGGTTAAAACATGAAAGTAGCTAAATTTGGAGGAAGTTCAGTAGCTAATGCTGAGCAATTACAGAAAGTAGCAAATATTATTCAAGATGACAAAGAACGTAAAGTAATTGTTGTATCTGCACCTGGAAAAAGATTTTCTGATGACATCAAAGTAACCGATCTGCTTATTGAATTAGGTGAAGCATACTTTAACAAGCAAGATTACCAAGGAAAGTTACAAATTGTATTAGATCGCTTTCACGAAATTACGAAAGAACTCAACATAACAGATAAAATTATCCAAGAGATAAAAGATGGCGTAGAAGGGATACTTGCTTCTGATGATAGTGACGCACTAAAAATGGATGCGCTAAAAGCAACAGGGGAAGATTCATTAGCAAAAGTTTTAAGCGCTTATCTGCAATCGTTAGGACTTAAAGCAACGTATTTAAACCCAGGAGAAGCAGGTATATTGGTAAGCGACAATCCTGGTAGTGCGCAAATTTTAAATGAGAGTTATGATCAGCTGTATAAATTAAGAGAACGTGATGAGATAGTAGTCATTCCAGGCTTCTTTGGTTACACAAAAGATGGTAAATTAATTACATTTTCCCGTGGTGGATCAGATATTACAGGTTCAATTGTAGCGGCAGGTGTAAAAGCTGATCTCTATGAAAACTTTACAGATGTTGATTCTGTTTATTGTGTAAATCCAACAATAGTCGAGAATCCTAAAGAAATCACTTCTTTAACATACAAAGAAATGCGCGAACTATCTTATGCAGGCTTCTCTGTTTTCCATGATGAGGCACTAATTCCAGCCTTTAAAGCAGATATTCCAGTTTGTATTAAAAATACGAACAACCCTCAAGGAATGGGGACGATTATTGTATCGAAAAAGGAACCGCAACCAAATCCTGTGGTAGGAATTGCTAGTGATACTGGATTTATTAGCATTTATGTAAGTAAATATTTGATGAATAGGGAATTAGGTTTTGGCCGAAAACTACTAACTATTTTAGAAGATGAAGATATCTCTTTCGAACATACTCCTTCTGGAATTGACGATCTTTCGGTCATAATCCGTGAATCTAGCCTTACAAAAGAAAAAGAAGAACGTGTAATTGCTCGAATTAAAGATGAGCTTGATCCGGATACTGTAAGTGTGGATCGAGACTTAGCTTTAATTATGGTTGTTGGCGAAGGGATGGATAGTACGGTAGGACTAGCTGATAAAGCAACACATGCCTTTACTAAAGCAAATGTCAATATTGAGATGATGAACCAAGGCTCATCAGAGGTCTCTATGATGTTTGGTATAAAAGCCGATAAAGTAAATGAATCAGTTAAAGCATTGTATAACACTTTCTTTGAATGAATATAAAAACAGGTATTCCTCATTGGGAATACCTGTTTTTTTTTCCACCTTTTATTAAATGTCGTTTGCGATCTCTGTGAAGGATAAATCCACCGATAAAATATAATCCTCCCGCAAAAAGTCCTAGCCCCACAATGAACTGAACAATAATGTGCATAAATATATCAGTAAGCTCGCCGAAAAATGCATCTCTCATTAATTTAATACCATAAGTTGCTAATATAGCAGGTAAGGCTAATAGCAATAACGCTATAATTCTCACAATACTTCCTCCTACCACGCGTTGATAATATATGGATTCAAAGCAAATCGTCCGTAAGCCACAGTATTTTCATATGCTATGTGGGAGATAATATAATGGACGATAAGTTTCGCTATCCATCAACATAGTAACGCTGATAAATTCTCATTTTATTATAGCAAAAAACGACAATAAAAGAAATTATCTATTCTTGCAAAAAATTGCAAGAAGTTTTATCATAAGAGTATGAAAAACAATGCAAGGTGTGATGAAAATAACTGCAAACACATTGAATAGATATGACCATTTATTTCATAACTTACCAGTTGGCTTATTATTGGTAGATAAAAACGATAAAATAAATTATCTAAACAAGATAGCTCTAGATATATTTGATTTGGATGGGGATATAAGTAATGTTTCTATTAATGGATTACTTGAAAATGCTACTACAACTGACGTTAAACAAACGCATGATCCTATAGAAAAATGCGATATCACCAAAAGAAATAGAAAGCAAGTAGTAACGCGATATAGCCCTTACTTAAGTGAGCAAGGAGAATTGCTTGGGGTCATCATTCTGGTCGAGCCTTTATCTTTATTCCATGAGCGTGTCAGTCAATTAACGAATATCGATTTAGTTCAAGGAGTCTTGCAGGAATTACGCAATAGTCATGCAAAATTTCGTGTTGTACTTGTAGATCATAGTGAATGGTTAAGTAGTGAGAATTGGTGGGATGAATTACGTGCAATTAGTAGACATGCTGACAAGTGGGTACATAAATTAGCAGAAATAGCGATGGAATCTAGACGAGAAATCAAAGAGACTTTTCAAGATAATCAGATTTTGTCCAATCATATTGAGATCATAAGTAAACCAATTCAAAAATATGGGAAGTTAATCGGTTGTGTGCAGTTTTTAAATGCAGATAAGTTAAATAAAAGTGAACAAGAACTTCAATTCACCAAAAAAATCATCAGAACATTAGAAAAGACTTACCAAATAGACGATATTATTGGGGAATCGCCAGCAATCAATATTGCACGCGAACATGCTAAGTTATATGCAAAGATGGAAACCCCTTTACTCATTCGAGGGGAAATGGGAACTGGAAAATATATGCTGGCAAGAGTCATCCATACTCTAAGTGATAGGTATTCACATCCTTTTTTAAGATGTAACTTTTCTGCATTAGCAAGTTCGGACAATATGAGCATGGAGTTGGATCATGTATTGCGATCTGGAAGAAACGGAACAGTATATTTTTATATCGATGAAATAATCGAAAAAGAAAAACAAGAACAATTATTGAACTTTGTAGACCATACAGAAGAATTGCGAGTGATTTTTGGAAGTTCACAGGCTCTACTGTCCGAACATTGGAAAGATTCTTTTTATAATATGATTCAACGTTACCAAATAACGTTACCAGCTTTAAGAGAAAGGGAAGAAGATATCTCATTGCTAGCAGGTGCACTTTTAGCTAAACTTAACCGACAGTATCATACAAATATATCAAAAATAGACAAGGAAGTTATTAAATATTGGAAAAGGTGTGAATGGCCTGGTAACATTGCTCAACTAGAAAGAACACTTGAAAATCTCGTGCTAGAAGCTGATGCTTTTACGCATGTGATTACAAAAGAGCAGTTAGAAAAAGATGATTCTAAAGAAAGCCGTCATTTACATAGAGCTAGCTCTCATATGCCGTTACAGACTGCGATCGATCAGTTTGAAAAAGAATATATTATATTAGCTTTACAACAACATGATTTTAATAAAACGAAAACAGCCAAATCCTTAGGTATTTCTGTTCGTAATTTATATTATAAGATGGATAAATATAAGATTGATCGAGGTGCTCCATGACGAAAAAGATTTATCGTATTTTAGTTATCAATCCATTGGTGGAAAGTACAAGAATAGCACTGTTTGAGAATGACGAGTGCTTATATGAACAGCTGGTCGTTTTAACAGATCATTGTGTAGCGAAAGGTATAATTACACAACGAGATGAAAGAAAGCGAAATATTATGAATAGCATCCAATCCGTTGGTATCGATATTTCTACAATCGATGCTGTTTGTGGAAGGGGTGGGCTTCTACGTCCAATTGAAGGTGGTACTTATCAGGTAAATGAGCAAATGGTAAAAGATTTAAATAATAGTATTAATGGCACCCACGTCTCTAATTTAGGTGCATTATTAGCTTTTGACATAGCAAGTGAATGGAATGTCAATGCTTATATTGTCGATCCTGTCGTAGTAGACGAGATGCTAGATATAGCAAAAAAGACGGGAATACCTTCGATTGAACGGAGAAGTATTTTTCATGCATTGAACCAGAAATCTGTAGGAAGATCGCTTGCAAGTCAACTTCATGCAACATATGAAGATCTTTGCTTAGTGATTGCCCATATGGGTGGTGGCATAACGGTTGGTGTCCATCAATACGGACAGGTAATCGATGTTAATAATGGTTTTGATGGTGACGGTCCATTTTCATTTGAGCGTGCAGGTTCGATTCCGAATAAAGATTTGATACAATTAAGTTTTGATTCAGGTATGACTAAAGAAGCATTGCAACATCAGTTAATTAACAAGAGTGGAATTAAAGCATATTTAGATATTGAAAGAAGCGCTGATTTAAAAATATTATGGAGATCACAACCCGAGAAAGTGAAGGAAGTATTTGATATTTTAGCCTACCAGGTAGCAAAAGAGATAGGAAAGATGAGTACGGTTGTATCTGGCAATGTCAATGCAATTGCTCTAACAGGTGATCTGTCTGAATATGATTATCTGAATCAAAAAATTATCGAGCAAGTAAGTTGGATTGCTGATACCTATGTATTTCCCGGAGAAAATGTGATGTTAGCTCTTGCGCGAGGTACATTAAGAGTTTTACAAGGAATAGAGAAAGTAAAGCAATACAATTAAAGGAAGGAATGGCTTACATGGCATTAAATTATGATCTTGTTATTCTTGGCGGGGGCACCGGCGGCTATGTTACGGCAATTCGTGCTGCTCAATTAGGTTTAACAACAGCAATTGTTGAAAAGCAAAAGCTTGGCGGAACCTGTTTACATAAAGGATGTATTCCTACGAAAGCTTTACTGAAGAGTGCTTCCGTTTACCAACAAGTAATAAACGCAGCTGATTTTGGTGTGGAAACAACAGCCCCAACATTTAATGTGAACCAAGCAATGGTACGGAAGGAAAAGGTAATCAACTCTTTACATCAAGGTGTCGAACATTTAGTCCGCACCAATAAAATTGATGTCTATGAGGGGGTAGGTCGTATATTAGGTCCATCTATCTTTTCGCCAATTGCTGGATCAATCTCAGTCGAATATGATGACGAAAGAGAAAATGATATATTAGTATCTAAAAACGTAATTATTGCAACTGGGTCATCACCAAGTATACTGCCTGATATGGAAATCGATCATAGAGATATCGTTACTTCAGATGACTTAGTAGAAATGACTGAATTACCAAAATCGATCATCATTGTAGGTGGCGGAGTAATTGGAATGGAATGGGCTTCTTTCTTACATGATGTTGGTGTGGAAGTAACAATTGTGGAAGCACAAGATCAAATACTTTCTACATTTGATCATGATATAGTGAAACAATTGAAGCGACTATTAACAAAGAAAGGAATTACCATCCTTGAACAAGCCAAAATAGATCCTAATTCCATTGAGAAAGGGACTGAAATACAAGTAAAATATCAACAACAGAATGAAATCCAAAATATTTCAGCCGAAAAGTTGTTGATTGCAGTAGGAAGACAAGCAAATACTAAAAAAATAGGTATAGAAAACACAGATATACAACTTGATCAAAAAGGGTTTATTGTGGTGAATGAACATTTTCAAACTAAAGAGAGCCACATTTATGCGATCGGTGATGTGAATGGTGGACAACAACTTGCACATGTTGCGACTTATGAAGGGAAGAAAGCTGTAGAGCATATTGCAGGAATTAGTAGCAGTTCCATAACGCAACAGGAAATTCCGTCATGTATCTATGGAAGTCCAGAAATAGCAATGGTTGGTTATACAGAACAAGAAGTAAAACAAAAAGAATATGATTATCGTGTAGAGAAAGTATCGCTACAGGCGATTGGAAAAGCACATGTAAATGGTCATACAGAAGGTTTTACCAAAATAATTATAGATAAACAAACAAATGATATTTTAGGAATTCATATGATAGGTGACCAAGTAACAGAATTAATTGGACAAGCTAGTACTGTAAAATATTTTGATGGTTCGGCTTTAGAATTATCTGAAGTAGTCTATCCACATCCATCTTTGAGTGAAATTATTGGAGAGGCTGCATTAGCAGCCGAGGGGAGGAAAATTCATGGTTAATCAAACTTATTCATTAGAAAACGATAAAGATACGTTACTAGCAATGTATCGTGAGATGTTATTAGCAAGAAGAATTGACGAAAGAATGTGGTTATTAAATCGTTCGGGAAGCATTCCATTTGTTGTGTCCTGTCAAGGACAAGAAGTAATGCAGATAGCAGCTTCATTTGCCTTGAACAAAGAGCGAGACTATGTGTTGCCATACTATCGTGATCTAGGTGTTGTCATCCATTTCGGTATGACTACAAGAGAAATATTTTTACAGGCGTATGCCAAAGGCGAAGACCCAAACTCTGGCGGTCGACAAATGCCAAGTCACTTTAGTCAGAAGAAGAATCGTATTGTTACAGGATCTTCCCCTGTAACGACTCAAGTGCCACATGCTGCAGGTTTTGCCCTAGCTGCAAAAATGGAAAAAAATCCTGCTGTATCGTTTGTCACTTTAGGGGAAGGCTCTTCGAATCAAGGTGATTTTCATGAAGGATTGAATTTTGCTGGTGTTCACAAATTACCTGTTATTTTTATGGTGGAAAATAACAAGTATGCTATTAGTGTCCCTTTAAATAAACAAGTAGCATGTGAAAATATTTCGGATCGAGCAATTGGTTATGGGATAAAGGGAATTAAAGTCGATGGAAACGAAGCGATCGAAGTATATGAAGCAGTTAAACAAGCACATGAGCGAGCTTTAAATGGAGAAGGGGCAACATTGATTGAAGCTGTTTCCTATCGTTTAACACCTCATTCAAGTGATGATGACGACATGACTTATCGTACAAAAGATGAGGTAACGAACGAAAAATCAAAAGATGGTATAGTACGCTTCCAAAACTTCTTGTTTGAAAAAGGATATCTTACGGAAACAATAAATGACGATTTAGAAGCGGAAATTAAAAAAGAAATAAATGATGCGACAGAATATGCTGAGAACGCACCATATGCAGATGCTTCTACAATTAATAATTATGTCTATGGTGAAAAGGGGGATCACTAATGGCTGTTATGACGTATATTCAGGCAGTTAACCAAGCATTGAAAGAAGAAATGGAACAAAATGAGAAAGTATTTGTTCTTGGTGAAGATGTGGGAAAAAGAGGTGGTGTTTTCCTAGCAACAGCAGGTTTATATGATCAATTTGGGGAGGAACGAGTGATAGACACACCGCTAGCTGAATCTGCGATCGCAGGCGTTGGGATTGGAGCAGCGATGTATGGCATGCGTCCTGTTGCAGAAATGCAATTTGCTGATTTTATTATGCCTGCAGTTAACCAAATTATTTCTGAAGCTGCGCGGATTCGATATCGGTCTAACAATGATTGGAATTGTCCGATAACAATAAGAGCACCTTATGGTGGAGGAGTACACGGGGCACTTTATCACTCACAATCAATTGAAGCTATTTTTGCAAATCAACCAGGGTTGAAAATTGTAATGCCATCATCTCCTTATGACGTAAAGGGATTACTTAAAGCCGCTATTAGAGATGATGACCCAGTGCTATTCCTAGAACATAAAAGAGCTTATCGTCTATTGAAGGAAGAGGTGCCAGAAGAAGAATATACTGTTCCGATCGGTAAAGCAAACACCGTTCGAAAAGGCGATGATGTAACAGTGATCACGTATGGGTTATGTGTACACTTCGCCAAACAAGCAGCAGAAAAACTGGAGCAAGAAGGGATTAATACCGAGATTGTTGATTTACGGACGGTATATCCACTAGATCAGCAAGCGATTATTAACGCTGCTTCTAAAACAGGAAAAGTGTTATTAATCACTGAAGATAATAAAGAAGGCAGTATAATAGGAGAAGTGTCTGCTATTATAAGTGAACATTGCTTGTTTGATTTGGATGCACCGATTCGTAGATTAGCGGGACCAGAAGTACCTGCAATGCCTTATGCACCACCGTTAGAGAAAGAATTTATGGTAAGTGCAGAAAAAATTGAACAAGCTATTCGTGATTTAGCGGAATTTTAAGAAGGAGTGAGAATGTTGACGGTGCTACGAATTAATATGCCTCAGCTTGGCGAGAGTGTAACAGAAGGAACGGTGAGTAACTGGCTTGTCCAGGTAGGGGATTACGTTGAGAAATATGATGCAATTGCAGAGGTAATGACAGATAAAGTGAATGCAGAGGTTCCTTCATCTTATTCTGGTGTTATTAAAGAATTGATTGCTGAAGAAGGAGAAACAATTGAAGTCGGTCAATTGATGTGCTACATCGAGGCAGAAGGTGAAGAGAATGAGCAGGCATCCTCAGCTCCTGCACCAGAATCAAATGATGAACCGTCGGTAGAACAAAATATGAAAACCCGTTATTCTCCAGTAGTCATGCGGTTAGCAGGAGAGCATCAAATAGACTTAAGTACGGTAACCGGTTCAGGTAAAGGTGGTCGCATAACGAGAAAAGATATTGAAAAAGTTATTGATAGTGGGCAAGCATCGATAGTTGATAAAACTGAACCAATGTCAACGCAAGAAGAGAGTACAGCGGAGCAGGAAGACCTCGAGGAATTTACGCCACCTATCATTCGTCGTAAAGCTGTCCAAGCGAAACCTGGTGATCGTGAAATACCGGTGACAGGTCTAAGAAGAACGATTGCTCAAAATATGGTACGATCGAAAACCGAAATACCACATGCATGGATGATGATTGAAGTGGACGTTACCAATCTGGTTGCATATCGAAATGCTGAGAAAGATAAATTTAAGGAAAATGAAGGATATAACTTATCTTATTTTGCCTTTTTCTTAAATGCTGTGGCAAAAGCCTTGAAGAAATTCCCTGAATTAAATAGTTGCTGGGCAGGAGACAAAATCATTCAGCGTAATGAAATTAATCTATCGATTGCAGTAGCTCATGGACATGAATTATATGTCCCTGTAATTAAAAACGTAGATGAAAAAAGTATTAAAGGTATTGCCAAAGAAATTGCTCAGCTCTCTAATAAAGCAAGAACAGGGACGCTAACGAAAGACGATATGGAAGATGGAACATTCACAGTGAACAATACGGGGTCATTCGGTTCTGTGGAATCCATGGGTGTTATCAACTATCCACAGTCAGCAATTCTACAAGTAGAATCCATAGTAAAACGACCGGTTATAATCGATGATATGTTCGCTGCTCGTGATATGGTAAACCTTTGTTTATCATTAGATCATCGTGTGTTAGATGGTGTAATCTGTGGAGCGTTTATGTCACACGTTAAAGCAATTTTAGAGAATATATCAAGTGAGACAACACCAATTTATTGAAAATGGTAAAAATCAGTTTCAATTTTAGTCTAAAAACAGTATACTAAATAAAGTAAGGGAAACCTGTGATCGTTGTTGAGGTTTCCCTTTAGTTTGTTTGACGAAATCCAGAGAAAAACAGTGGTGCCAGTGATTCTTTGGGCATATCAGTCCACTTGTCTAGTATTACTAGAGCATTAGGCCAGCTTTTTCTTTTAGAATAATGGTGATAATAATGCAGCAAAAAGCTAGAGTGATATATGACATGGCCATGATTCTGTTAGTTATGGTCACTATATTGACACTGTGGGTTGAACATACGGTGAATTCTACCATTAATTTGATTGTATGGATCGTATTTTTAATTGATTATATCATTCGAATCATATTAGCAGATAATAAATGGCAATTCATTAAAAAAAATCCTTTTCTATTACTCGCAGTTATTCCATTTGATCAATTCTTTCAAGTAGCAAGAATTGTCCGATTGTTCTATCTGTTTCGAATCAAAACGATCACGAAATATTATGTTACACCTTATATAAAACAATTAACCTATACTAAAAAAATGCTACTGTTGTTGTCACTACCGGCACTGTTACTAGTAGAAACGATTATGATCTGGAAAATGGGGAACAAATTAGAATTTTGGCATGAAGCATTTTTCGTCGTATTCCAGCATTTGTTTATATTTGTGAATAGTTTAGAAAGCATTAACCATTTTCCTAGTATTTTGCTATTAACGATAACCTCGATATTCGGTGTTATTATTCAAGGATTAGTGTTACAATGGTTATTTGATAAGCTAGAAGATATTTGGCATAAAAGGAAACAGATATTTTCATCTACGAAAAGTGGGGGATAGCCATGTTTTTAATTGAGGCATTTGTTTATATTGGAACAATAGCATTTGCTATTTCTGGGTCTTTAATTGCAATCAAAAAAAATTTAGATATATTTGGTGTCATTTTATTAGGGCTAACTACAGCATTAGCTGGTGGTGTGATTAGGGACTTGATGATCGGTAATATACCACCAACTAATCTAGCAGATCCGCAATACTTTTTAGTTAGTTTACTAGCAAGCTTGGCAACTATATTATTTTATGACAAAATCGATAAATTTGAACATGGGATCACGTTCTCGGATGCAATTGGATTAGGCGTTTTTACCGCTGTCGGTGCCAATGCTGCCATTAGTCTCGATTATTCTCAGCCATTCCTTATAGTAGCAATGGGATTAGTAACAGGAATTGGTGGTGGTGTCTTACGAGATGTATTCGTTCGAGAAATTCCATTCGTATTTCGCAAAGAAATATACGGGATTGCTTCGATTGCAGGTTCTATTGCATTAATCAGCACATATGAATTGCTGTCACCAACGATTAGCTTATATATTTGTCTAACGGTGACCTTAACAATACGTATGCTAGCGGTCAAGTGTAAATGGAATGTCCCAGTTGTTCATAAAAAAGCACCAGTTAAGAAAGGAACGGTCAATTATTAAGAATTTTGCTCAGTTTGTTTATTGGTAATATAGCCGGAAATGATTACACCAATTGTGACTATAACACTTAATAAAACAGTAATCAGTCCAGATTCCAGTTGGAAAAACTGATAAACAAATGGTTCATGTACTAGCATATCCACACCAGTGTATACTAATATAGCTGATCCGATATACATGAGATACGGGTAACGTTTTAGAAGATGAACAATAAATTTAGCTCCAAATATCATTAACGGAATACTCACGATAACACCTAATGCCAGTAATGTAATACTACCTTTGGAAGCACCTGCAATTGCTACAACATTGTCTAAACTCATGATGACATCCGCAAGAATTATGGTCATTACTGCTTTGTATAAAGATTGATGTGATGTGATTTCTTGTGCTTCCTCCTCTTTTATTAAAATCTTGTAACCGATCCAAATTAATAAAATACCACCTATAAGGTAAATTAGCGGGAATTTCAGCAGATAAATAATTCCAGTCGCAAAGATAATTCTAAGGATAATAGCTCCAGCAACCCCAATTAAAATAGCTTTGTTTTGATTTTTTTTATGGAGATTTTTTGTTGCCATCGCGATAACTAAAGCATTATCCCCAGATAATACTATATCAATTGAGATTATTTGTAATAAACTGATCCAATCGATTCCTGCAAACAATGATATATTCAATGCATTACTCTCCTCCCTTATAGCTACTAAATCCTGTATCGTTTAACTATATGCTCGTCTACTTTGTCGATATGACTATTATTTATGGAAGAAAAATGTCGAAAATGAAGGAAATTTGTAAAAGTGTGTTCAAATCTTGTCTTTTTATGTATAATAGACTTGTTACTATGAATAAGGATGAGGGCATATGGAAGCAAAAAAACAGGTAAAATACATATTAGCAATTACATTGATTGTAGTATCGATCTTTGTTATTTTTTTAGTGTTTAAATCTAATCAGATAATGAATAATATGAATGCTTCTGAAACAGCGCCTACTAAAGTATTAATCTTAACGACTGACCGATTAAATGATCAAAGCTGGGGAAGCTTAGCTTATAAAGGAAAAATCCTTATTGAAGAAGAGTATAATGTAACTGCTGAAGTGCTTGGAGAAATCAATGCAGAAAGAGATACATCTTCCCTTGTTGAACAGTATGTTGAAGAAGGTTACGAATTAATTATCGGACATGGTAGAGAGTTTTCTGAACCATTTTACCGAATTATAAATCAGTATAAAAATGTTCAATTTGTGACATTACATGGTGATAATATTGCGAAAAACCTTGCTGTTTATACTTTTAATCAAAATGAAATAGAAGTGATTGCAGGTATGGCTGCTGGATTAAAAACAAAGTCGAATAAAATTGGACTAATAGATGCTGTTGATAATAGTCATAAGGATTGGGGATTTTCCAAAGGAATTGAATTAATTGATGATTCAATAGAATTGTTGTACAAAGTAGTCCCTGAAAGAACAAGTAAATCAGCAGCAAAATTAGTTGCCGCTGAATTAATTGATCAAGGTGTAGATGTCATCTATACGAAAGGGAACAGTTACAATCAAGAAGTTATTAATTATGCAAAAGAGCAAGGTATATATACAATAGGTTACTTAGAAGATCAATCTTATATGGCTGAAAATAAGGTGCTTACTAGTGTTCTAAATAACGTGCCTATGGCTTATAATGCCATTTTGGAAGATTTTCTAAGTGAAGAAGGAATTAAGTTTGAAAAGAAATACTTGGATGATAATGATGGAGTTTACGGTATTGCACCTTTTGGTCCGATGTTTTCAGAAGATGAAATTGAACTAATCGAAGAAGCAACAGACTATAAAATACCGCGATAATTTTAGCTAATGATAGGAGTAATGCCAAATGATTTCCTCTTTTCGAAAATTTTCATTACGCAATAAATTACTATGCATTCTCCTTACTGTAATGGTTATTTTTAGCGGCTTTTCGCTTTTATTAATTCAATCCATTGAAGAAGTAAGTGATGTAACGAACTCTATCAAAGATGAAAACCTACCTGAAATTGTATGGTTAAATCAGTGGGAAAAGGAATTAGAAATAAAAAAACAGATAGTTCTCAGTCATTCTCATACTGATTTTGAAGATGATTTCCAACAGGCATTTGAAGAGAATGAGATTGCCACCAGTAGTATGGAATTAGAGGGTGAAATTCCAATACCAGAAAGTATTGAAGGCATCCATAAGCAACTTATGTTATTAGATTTTACTGTGACCAACAAAGTATTTGGTTTGCTTGAATATGGAGAAGCAGAGGCAGCTAAAAATGTGATTGAATCAGAATACTTACCTGTTCTAGAATCACTGAAAGAAAAAATCATTGCACAGAGGGATGAGGAGTACAGTTCTTTACAACAAAATACAAATACATACCCGGAGATTATTGAAAAGTCCTTATATTTTTTACTGATCATAACGATAGTTGGTATTTTAATTTCCTTGTATTTTTCATTCAAAATGAGTAAGAGTATTACAAAACCTATCGAATCTATGGTAACGAAGGTAAACAAAATTGCAAATGGTAATTATGGGGAAACCGTATCTAGTACTACCCAGTTGGAATTGCAAAGTCTAGCTAAATCGATTAACCAAATGTCCGTTAGCTTGCAACAGTCGTTTCAGCAAATCATTTCTGATAAAATGAAGCATGAACAAATTTTAAACTCATTGCCTGTAGGTATCATTACGTATGATAATAATGCCGATGAATATATGTCAAATTCATATGTACGTGATTTATTTGAATTGAGCAATGAAATCATTACAGATAAAGATATTATAGAAAAGCAAAATAAATATCCTATACTTAAAATGCTTGTTTCTAATGAGTCTTTCCAAAATAAAAAGCTTCATATTACTATTCGCAATAAAGAGTATGTCTTACTAGTTTCACAGAGTAAATTGAAAGATCGTCATCAAATGACAACAGGAAAAATCCTTTTCTTTATTGATGTTACGGAATCTACGAAACTGGAAAATCGTATCATTCAGTCAGAAAAACTTGCTTTAGTTGGGGAGATGGCGGCTAGTTCAGCTCACGAGATAAGAAATCCTTTAACAGTTATCCATGGTTTCTTAACACTTATGAAGGAATCGATGTCAGAGGAGGAAATGAAAAAATACAACTTTCATTTAATAATGAAAGAGATTCACAGACTTTATTCCATTGTGGAACAGATGTTATTAATGTCAAATCATAAAAAGCCAGAAAAAGATATGGTATTATTGAAAAACATGCTAGATGACTTACTCCCACTTATGTATAATTCATTGGAAGCAAAAAATATTAAAGTAGAGACAGATATAACTGACGAATACATACTTGCCGATCAAAAACAGTTAAAGCAAGTATTCTTAAATCTCTTACGAAATAGTAAGGATGCAATAGGGGATAGTGGTTCAATAAAGATTGAAAGTAAAGTGGAAAATAATAAGTACCATATATATATAAGTGATACGGGATCAGGTATTCCAGATTCTGTTAAAGATGTGTTGTTTGAACCTTTCTCTACATCTAAATCTAACGGTACCGGATTAGGATTAAATGTTGTTTGTAGAATTATTAAAAATCATCAAGGTGACATTTCTGTTGTTTCCAGCGATTCTTCAGGAACGACATTTAAAATCACATTGCCTATTATTAAGACTAAAAGTTCAGTTAATTGAAAAAGTTGATGTCAATTGTTACTATTTAAGAAAGTACTTTATTTAGAGAGGGCGAGCAAAATGGAATTTAACTTATTTATGGGAGATATAGTGGAATCAGCTAGAAACGAAATCACACAAGCAGGATTTGAAGAACTTAGAACGCCTGAAGATGTGAAAGAAGCTTTATCTAAAAGTGGAACCACATTAGTAATGGTAAATTCCACATGCGGATGTGCAGGCGGTGTTGCAAGACCTGCTGCAGCTAGTGCTATTCATTATGATAAAAGACCAGAACAGCTAGTGACCGTTTTTGCTGGACAGGATCGAGAAGCAACAGAAGTAGCACGTCAATACTTTGAAGGTTATGCACCATCGTCTCCTTCATTTGCTTTATTAAAAGATGGACAAATTCTGAAAATGGTGGAAAGACATGAAATAGAAGGGCATAGCCCAGTAGAAGTAGTGAATAAACTGCAAGGATTGTTTGATCAATATTGTGAGGAAGTGTAATCTCGAGATTGTATAAACTTACTCGAAGAAGTTTTAAACCCGTTTCAATCACGAATGAAACGGGTTTAAATTTGTTATTATCTAATGGTTATCATTTCAAAATACTGAACAAGTTAGTTAACAAACATTGCTAAACCTGCTGTTAAAGTTGATAATACCATTGCTACAATCATAATATATATAACGAGTTTCATTCGCTTTTCACGCTTAGATGCCATATTAAATCCTCCTTTATGAGCAATACTAAACTATATTTTACAACTAATTAAAAGAATGGACAAGTACATATCAAGAAAAGGGGTATAAACTTTGATTAATCAAGAACGTATTGTTAACCAATTTATCGAGTTAGTAAAAATGGATTCAGAAACGGGAAAGGAAAGAAAAATAGCTGATTATCTCATCAATCTTTTTCAGCAATTAGCATTAGAAGTAAAAGAAGATCAAACCAATCAAATAACAGGACATGAAGCAGGTAATATCATTGCGCGACTAGAAGGAACCAATAAAAACATGCCGGGCATTTATTTTACCGCACATATGGATACTGTTGCTCCTGGTGAAGGGATTCAGCCAGAAATACGTGATGGTATCATCTATTCAGATGGAACAACGATTTTAGGTGCGGATGATAAAGCTGGAATATCCGCTATTTTAGAGCTTATTCATATCATGAAAGAAAACCCGATAGAACATGGTGATATTTATTTTGTGATTATGAGTGGGGAAGAATCTGGACTTGTAGGATCCCGGCAATTTGACGTTAAGCACTTACCGGTTGAGTACGGTTATGCGCTGGATAGTGATGGGGAGGTTGGCACCATTATTACAGCTGCACCAGCACAAGCAAAATTATATGCCACGATAAACGGAAAGGCTGCTCATGCTGGGGTGAGTCCGGAAAAAGGAATTTCTGCGATAAGTATGACTGCTAAAGCAATTACGAAGATGCCATTAGGTCGAATCGATGAAGAAACTACTGCAAATATAGGAAGTTTTGAAGGGAAAGGACCGACAAATGTAGTATGTGAGCAAGTATTATTAGTTGCAGAAGCAAGGTCTTTATCAAAAGATAAATTAGATAGACAGGTGAACGTAATGTGTCATGCGTTGGAAGAAACAGCTTCACAAATGGGTGGAACGGTTGATATAGAAGTTAAAGCCATGTATCCAAATTATCAATTTACAGAAAAGGATCAAGTCGTACAAGTGGCTCAGGATGCTGTAAAAGCTGTAGGCAAAACCCCTGCATTAAAAGTAAGTGGTGGTGGAAGTGATGCAAATCATCTATCTGGAAAGGGAATTCCAACAGTTAACTTAGCAGTAGGTTACGAAAATATTCATACGAAAGATGAAAGGATTAGTATTTCAGATTTAACAGAAGTACCTGTTTTATTATATGAAATTGTTAAAAAATCAACTGAATGAGCGTGATGATATGAAATCATGGTATCCGAAAAACGGACGTGTCATATTACATGTTGATATGAATAGCTTTTATGCATCGGTAGAAATAGCAGATAATCCACAGTTAAAAGGCAAGCCACTTGCTATTGCAGGTAATCCTGATGAACGTAAAGGAATTGTTGTTACAAGTAGTTATGAAGCACGAAGTAAAGGTGTAAAAACTACGATGTCTCTTTGGGAAGCGAAAAAACATTGTCCTCAATTGATTGTAAAAAGACCAAATTTTGATCGTTATCGAGAAGTTTCCAATCAAATTTTTCGTATTTTGGAGGATTATACACCATATGTGGAGCCTGTTTCGATTGATGAAGCATTTCTGGATATCACAGACAGCTATGATCTAGGAAATCCGCTCGATATTGCCAATGCTATTCAACAACATCTCGCAAATGATTTACATTTACCTTGTAGTATCGGGATAGCGCCTAATAAATTTCTGGCGAAAATGGCTTCAGATATGAAAAAGCCAAACGGTATTACGATATTAAGAAAAAGAGATGTCTCCTCTAAGCTATGGCCGCTGCCAATAGAAGAAATGTATGGGATTGGAAGTAAGACAGCCGAAAAATTAAAGAAATATCAGATCGAGACAATTGAAGATTTAGTGGAAACAGATACAGTGCTATTAAAAGGGTTACTAGGAGTGAATGGGGAGAGGTTAAAAACAAGGGCGTTGGGAGAAGACCCACGTCCAGTTGACCCAGAGAGTGCGAGCAGTTTTAAAAGTATCGGAAGCTCTCAGACTTTCCCTGTTGATGTATCTGATTATGAGCAACTAGTCGGACAATTACGAGTTCTTTCGGAAAGCGTTGAAAAGCGTCTGCATCGAAAATCAGCTGTAGGTGATGCCATTCAGTTAACCATTCGTTACAGTGATAGAAAGACAATCACGAGAAGAATGAGATTGAATCAGTACGTTGAAAAGGCTGCTGACATATTATTTTACAGTGAACAGTTATTGGAAGAGCATTGGAATGCTGATCCCGTTAGGTTACTAGGTATTACTGTACAAAATGCGGTAAAAAAAGAGGATATTACTTACCAGATAGATCTGTTTCATTATTTAGATGAGCCCAATTAGGATTTGACTATGACTAATTGAGTGATTAGGAGATTTAATACTTCAATTAGTATCAGGGACATAATGAATTAAGTAGAACGAGAATCCGAACTATCTGAATCGCCCACAGAAAGCGAAATATTTTGCCGTAGCGGTATGCGTACTCAGACATTAAGGTTCGGATTTTTGCTATCTAATTCCTTTGTTGTCCTTGATTCATAGTCTCATTTTATAGAAGTTGAATAAAAATCATGTGCGATAACCGTTTCTTCAAAATATTGTTTAGCCTCTAATAATAATTGATCTATTTCATCCAATTGAAACCTCGATGATATATGGGTAAGAATCAATTTCTTTACATTTGCTTTTTGTGCGATTTTTGCAGCTTGTGCTGTAGTAGAGTGAAAGTAATCATATGCCAGTTGTACCTGTTCCTTGTTAAAAGTAGCTTCATGAATCAATAGCTCCACATTTTCGACAAATGAGACATATTCTTCTTTAGTTCTGGTATCACCTAAAATGGCAACGCTTTTGCCTTTCTTCGGTTCTCCGATATAGTCTTTGGAATGGACTTTGTTACCATTGGGTAGTTGAACTGTTTCTTTTGTTTTAAATTGACGATAGATCGGTCCAGGTGTAATACCATCTTCTTTTAATTTCTCTACTAATAATGGCCCCTGACTGTCTTTTTCATCAATACGGAATCCAAAGCAGTCAATCGCATGGTCTAACTTTTTCACGGAGACGGAAAATTGATCATCCTCAAAAATAATCCCCTCTTTCAGTTCTTCTATCATAATGGGGTAGGATAGTTTGGCTTGACTAACCGTTAATGCAGTTTCTATAAATTGTTTAATTCCTGTCGGACCGTAAATAGTTACTGGTTCCTCCCCACCTTGAAAAGATCGACTGCTTAACAAGCCAGGTAACCCGAAAATATGATCTCCATGTAAATGTGTGATGAATATTTTCTCTATCTTCCTCGGCTTGATTGAGGTATGTAATATTTGGTGTTGTGTTGCTTCTCCGCAATCAAACATCCAAAGCCCATTACGCTCTTGTAACAAATCTAGTACGATGGATGTAACATTCCGATCTTTACTAGGTAATCCAGCCCCTGTTCCTAAAAAGTGTATGTGCATCGATTAAATCCTTTCTGCAAATCTTCTTTTTTTGATGTCGATCGCTAATTTAGGTACATCTGTAAAAAGGGCATGACACCCTAAACGAATCGCTCTCTTAATAGCAATTGATGAATTTACTGTATATACCGCGACATATAATTGGTTATCATTTGCCAGCGTAACTAACCTGTTCGATAGTAGGCGATAACTGATATGGATACCTTTTGCTTTAATTTTTTTACTATATGGTACCAAAGCTTTATTATGTCTACCTGTTAATAAAGCATAATCGATCTCGACTTTTCCATCAAAAATTTTTGTAATACTATCGTGGTTAAAACTCGAAATAACCGTTTGCTTTGTCATATTGTATTTAGCTAATTTCTGGCAGACTATGTTTTCTAACCCTTGATAGAAAATTATATTATTTTTAAGTTCTATGTTTAATTTTAATTGTTTATCCTGGTTCCATGCAAGTAGCTCATCTAAGGTCGGTATTGTTGTGTCCTTATAGTGATAAGATTTCCAACTTCCTGCATCTAATTGTTTCAGTTCGTCATAAGTAAAATCTTTCACAAAACCTTTCCCGTTAGTTGTCCTGTTTAGTTGTTCATCATGAATTAAAACAGGGATGTTGTCTTTCGTTAATTGAACATCTGTTTCAATACCATCCGCTCCGTGTTTATATGCTAGTTCAAAAGCAGGCATTGTATTTTCGGGTGCATATTTGCTAGCGCCGCGATGTGCATAAATAATGGTAGACATCATTTCACCTCTATGTAAAAGTTTAGCTTCTTCATGATTGTCTTTAATTTATCAGGAAAAGTCAATGATCCAGCTAATAAATTCGTTAGTTCTAACAAAAAATTTACATACACTACAAAATCAATTGGTTCTGTCCGTGTTATGGAATATGATATGATAAGGGTGGAGTTGATAGAATGAATCAGTTAAAAGAAAAACATGTATTGATTACTGGCGCTTCTAGCGGTATTGGTGAAGCTTTAGCCTTTGCTTTAGCGGAACAAAAAGCTATTCCTGTCTTAGTTGCCAGAACAGAAAGTAAATTAATCGAGATTGCAAGAAGAATAGACAATATATATGGAATCAAGCCGATCGCTTATCCAGTTGATATTACAGATCTTAAAGAATGGCAGAAGGCATTGGATCAAATTCTCAAGGAATGTGGTAAAATAGACATCCTCATCAATAACGCAGGTGTAGGTTATTTTGAGGCATTTGATCAATTAAATTGGAAACAGATTGATAACATGATCCGGCTCAATTTGGATTCTCTGTTTTTTACGACTTACTATACGCTTCCAACACTTATGAATCAACCTGTCGCACATATAGTGAACATCGGTTCTCAAGCAGGGAAAATAGCTACACCTAAATCTGCTGTATATAGTGCTACAAAAGCAAGTGTTATCAGTTTCTCTAATGCTTTACGTATGGAACTGGAAGGAAAGATACCTGTTACATCGGTAAATATTGGACCAGTGAAAACTGCTTTTTTTGAAACTGCAGATCCAAAAGGGGATTATCAAAGAAGTGTCGCAAAGCATATGTTAGATCCCAATGATGTAGCGAACCACATAACCAAATGCCTTTTTAAGAATAAAAGGGAAATCAATTTACCATTTTGGATGCATGCGGGAAGTAAGCTATATCAAAACTTTCCACAAGTAATGGAAACCATTTTGAAACCCGCTTTTAAGAAGAAGTAATGGAGGGGTATTATGCAATTGATGATTACAGAAAATGCACTAGATAAAATAAATTCATTAGTGAATTCGAAAAGCACTATCTTAGCTTTAACGTATGACACAGAGGGCTGTGGGTGTGGTGTTAACGGTATGCCTACTATTTCACTCATTCCTAGAAGAGAAGCGAATCACATAGAGGTGGAATGTGATCAATTTAATGTAGTTGTTCATCACCAAGAAGCTACTTTTTTCAGTGAAAATATGAAATTAGATTATAATGGAGCAACGTTCAGATTAACAAGTCCGAATGAAATGTTAAATCCGTTTATCCATATTCATTCAGTAATAGCATGAATATAAAATCGCTATTATTATCGAATTGTTGGTGGCATTGCGGCATAAATAATTGGGATTCGTTTGGCCTGAAGTTCCACTTTTTCGAGCGGTTTTTGCTCGAAAAAGTTAGCTGAAGGGCAAACCCCACGAAAAGAAAGTGAGCAGCTAGTGGTGGTGAAGTTGTTCAAATATTCATCATTACTACCAAAGTAATCCACGTCTACTTAGCATTTAATGATGAAGTGGCGGGGTTTGCCGGTTTTTATCTGTGTTGTTGATAGGTATTTGCTTTAGTTATTTCTTTAACTTTTGCAAATTGTTCAGGGTTAAAATGTTGATTTAATGCTTCGGCATTCTCTTTTAATTGTGCAATCGAGCTTGCTCCAGCTACGACAGAAGCAACAGCTTGTTCTTGTAATACGTATTGCAATGCCAAGCCGTTCAATGTCTGATTATCCTGCAATAGCCCTCGTAACTGCTCAACTGTTTGTTTTAAGGTACTTGCATCATAATCTATATATCCTTTTTTACCTTTTTCTGAAACAACTTCTGGACCTTTAGCACTTAACATGCCTTTAGCTAGTGATCCCCTTGTTACTACACTAATTTGATGTTCAGCTAACTGTGTCATCACTTCTTCTTCCGGACGACGATCGAGCATGCTGTATTGCATCATCACACTAGTGATATTAGATTTTGTGATATATTCTCGAATGACATTTGGCCTGATCGAAGAAATACCATAATAGCGTATGACACCTTCCTTCACCAAGTCCTCAAAAGCTTCAATCGTTTCATCTATCGGATCCTCAATCGTACCGCCATGTAACTGATATAAGTCAATGTAATCCGTTTGCAGTCTTCTTAAGCTTTCTTTAACTTGTTCTTTAATATAAGTTTTTCGAGGATCCCAAAACCAACTGCCATCGTCTTTTAAATGATTCCCTACTTTTGTAGCTAATATAATTTGATCTCGTTTATTTTTAATCGATTGACCGACGATTTCTTCATTTACACCTTGATCATATAGATCAGCTGTATCTAAATAATTAATACCGAGTTCCAATGCTTCATCAATAATTTCACTCGCTTTGGTTGGGGAGGTACCTAGAGACATACAACCAAGTGCAATTTGAGAAACTTCAAGTTCGGACATTCCAAGTTTCGTTTTTTTCATCTTGTTCATCCTTTCTACATCATCCATATAAATTCATTGTACAAATCATAACAAAGAAATACAATGAAAGAGACTGTTGGAAAAAGAAAGGATGATATGTTATGACTAATTTTAAAGAGAAAACCATTCAAACAACACCTATTTTTGAAGGAAAGGTGATTAATGTGCAAGTAGATGACGTCACCTTACCAAATGGGAAATCATCAAAAAGAGAAATTGTTAAGCATCCAGGGGCTGTTGCGATAATTCCAGTAACGGAGGATAATAAAATTATTTTTGTCAAACAATATCGTAAGCCACTAGAAAAAACATTAGTGGAGATTCCAGCGGGAAAACTGGAACAAGATGAGAAACCTGAAGTAACGGCATTAAGAGAATTAGAAGAGGAAACAGGTTATACGACAGATCAATTAACATATGTGACTTCCTTTTACACCTCTCCAGGCTTTGCGGATGAAATAATGTACCTATATAAAACAAGTTCATTGAAAAAAGTAGAGCAGCCTAAAGCAATGGACGAAGATGAATTTGTCGAATTAATCGAACTATCATTGGAAGAGGCAGAAAGGTTAGTTGCAGAACAAAAAATACATGATGCAAAAACAGCTTATGCGATTCTTTATTTACAACACAAGGGTTTGAAATAAAATGCTAAAAGAATTTTTTACCGATTTACATATTCATATTGGACGTAATTTAAAGGGGAACCCAGTGAAGATTACTGCTTCCCAACATTTAACACTGATGAATATTATGCAAGAGGCCAGTGAACGGAAAGGGATAGATATTGTCGGGATTATCGACTGTCATGCTCCAACGGTTCTCAATGAGGTTGAATTAGCTGTTGAACAGGGGAAGGCAATTGAACTAGCAGATGGTGGTGTTCAATTTGGAGACACCACATTAATTTTAGGTAGCGAAATAGAGGTATATGATAAAAATTGTAAAGGCCCGATCCATGTGTTATGTTTCTTTCCATTTATTCGAAATATGAAGGCATTTTCCCTTTGGCTGTCTTCACATATGAAAAACGTTGAACTGAGTTCACAACGTTATTACGGTGATGCCGTTACTTTACAAACAAAAACACATGAACTTGAAGGGTTATTCATTCCTGCCCATGTTTTTACACCATTTAAGAGCCTGTTCGGTAAAGGAGTATCTGATTCTTTAACAGAGGTATTAGATCCAGATCAAGTGGACGCCGTTGAACTCGGATTAAGTTCTGATACCAAGATGGCTGATCAAATTGAAGAATTACACCGCTACACGTATTTAACGAATTCAGATGCACATTCGTTGCCGAAAATAGCAAGAGAATATCAACAGTTACTTTTAGCAGAACCAAGTTTTAAAGAATTAAAAATGGCATTAAAAAATGAAGTCGGGCGGTGTGTTAACCGAAACTTTGGAATGAATCCTAAATTAGGAAAATATTATGCAACAGTATGTGCTAACTGTCTTGCCTCATTTCAAGGAGGTAAATGTTTTAAATGCGGCTCTAGTAAATATGTTAAAGGTGTATCAGATCGAATACGAGAATTAGCTTCCGATCAAGTTACTGCTAGTAAGCGACCAGATTATATATATCAAGTACCACTTGAATATCTGCCTAAATTGGGGCCAAAAACTATGGAAAAGTTATTAGATCATTTTGGTAACGAAATGAATATAATTCACTATATCCCAAAAGTTGATTTAGCAAAAGTTGTTGGAGATAATCTTGCTGAAATGATTATTAAATTACGTAAAGGGAAGTTAATGGTGGCTGAAGGTGGAGGCGGACGATATGGAAAAGTTGAAAGTAAACCGTAATAATATTATGTAAAATTAAAATAAACTCTAGTTGTGTTCTATTTCTATTATTCCAATCATAGATTGGAAACGAGAACATAATTAGAGGATGTGAATGAATTGAAACTACCAAAAAGCAGAAAACCAATCTCCAGTCATCTTGCAAAGTACCATACCATCTATATATTTACGATTATTCTTTTTATAACCGGGATCATATTTGGCGCAATTATCGTCAATAGTATGAATTTTGTTCAAAAAGAAGATCTATTTTTTTATTTAGAACGATTCTTTCTTGGTTATTTACAAGATGAAGATATATCGAAACAAGCATTATTTCAAAATGCAATATTTTATCATATTCAATTTCTATCTTTGCTTTTTTTCCTGGGATTAGCGGTTATTGGATTACCTATTATTTGGGTATTATTATTTGTAAAAGGAGTAGCAATCGGATTTACTGTCGGTTTTTTTGTTAATCAGCTAGGTATTAAAGGGTTGCTGTTCTCATTCTCCGCAATAGCACCACAAAACTTGATTATCATTCCAATCTATATAATTGCTAGCAGTTTTGCGATGGTATTCTCATTAACTTTGTTACAGAGTATGTTTTCTAGACGTTATAAACAACCGATTTTACAGATTTTTTACCGATATACTGCTGTTTTTATCTGCTTAATGATCGTGGTTAGCATAGCAGCTTTATTGGAATCGATAGTTTCATTTGAAACGATGAGATTAATATCAGACAGATTTATTAATTGATAATAATTATTAAAAAATAATGTTTTATTAGCGTTTTTTATAATTATTTTAATTGACACCTTACATTGGAATATTTATAATGTACATATGTAAGGAGGTCTTCATTATGGAACACCGATTAGACCGTATTAAGAAGGAATTGCACGCTCAAAGTTATAAATTAACTCCACAGCGTGAAGCAACTGTCCGTGTATTATTGGAAAGAGAAGAAGACCATCTTAGTGCGGAAGATGTTTATTTATTAGTAAAAGATAAATCACCTGAAATAGGTTTAGCAACTGTATATAGAACTCTAGAATTATTAACAGAACTAGAAATTGTCGATAAAATTAATTTTGGTGATGGGGTTTCTCGCTACGATCTTCGCAAAGAAGGGGCAAAGCATTTCCATCATCATTTAGTTTGTACGGAATGTGGGTCAGTAGAAGAGATAATGGATGACTTGTTGGAAGAAGTCGAGCAAATTGTTCAAACTGATTGGGGATTTATTGTCAAAGATCACCGATTAACATTCCACGGAATATGTCAAAAATGTCAAGATCGAATTTGTCGAAATTGTGAAGCAAAAAAATTATCCGCTAAATAGGTATATTTTTATATAATATCGGTATAAATTCTAATAGAGTCTATTCTATTAGGAGAATGCGATATGTCATCGATTGTGAAAATTTTTATTGAAATGATGAAGTTTTTTATTATTTTTGTATTGTGTACCATTTTGTTTTATTATGTGATCAAAGCGTTACATCAAGAGTACGAAAAATTAGATCGCTATGACAATCCTCAAGGAAATGCTGTAAAAGTATTTCAGCAGGAAGAGCCCGATGTTTGGGAGCGTTTGAGTATCTTTTTTCGATTGGGAGAATAAATCATGGATGAGATGCAATATCCAGTAGAAGAGTTTTTTCACTTTTTAAAAATAGAAAGAGGATTATCCGATAATACTTTGCAAGCTTATAAACGAGACCTTCTCAAGTATTATCATTTTGTTAAGGAAGAAAGAGAACTTACGGAATGGAAACAGGCTGGTCGTCATGATATTATGCAATTTTTGTATCATTTGAACGACCAGGGGAAATCATCCGCTACTATCGCAAGAATGTTGTCCACTTTAAGACTATTTCACCAATTTTTAATAAGAGAATACCAGCTGAAAGAGGACCCAAGTTTACATATCGAAACGCCTAAAGCAAACCGAAAATTGCCAAAAGTATTATCTGCTAAAGATATAGATAAATTACTAAATATTCCGGCTGCAGATAAATATTCCATACGTAACAAAGCGATGTTAGAAACCCTTTATGCAACAGGGTTGCGTGTTTCAGAACTGATTAACTTAAAGATGAACGATTTGCATTTAACAATGGGATTTGTTCGCTGTTTTGGGAAAGGATCTAAAGAACGAATTGTTCCTTTAGGTGATATCGCTAAAGATGCTTTAGATTTATATATTCAATCTGCTAGACACGATTTAGTTAAGAAAAAGCAAACCGAAACAGTATTTGTCAACCATCATGGAAATCCATTGTCACGTCAAGGATTCTGGAAGATTATAAAAGAGGTTGCCAGAGATGCAGGTATTGAAAAGGAGCTGTCTCCACATACATTACGCCATTCCTTCGCAACACACCTGCTAGAGAATGGCGCTGATTTAAGAGCAGTCCAAGAAATGCTTGGTCATGCAGATATATCTACAACTCAAATCTATACCCATGTTTCGAAATCTAGATTAAAAGATATCTATAAAACACATCATCCAAGAGCTTAAATTCGTCACGATTATCATCGTGGCGATTTATTAGTTTATATAGGTGAATCGATTTAGCTTCTTATTGTTTCTCTATCATAACAATTATTCTACAACAACGCAGATTTCATTAATGAATATACTAATATGAGGCATACTACGTTGATAGGGAGGGTATGGAAGAATAGGAGGGATTAGCATGCCAATTTTTAATCGAATCTTTTTAATTGTACTTGATTCTGTAGGTATAGGAGAAGCACCTGACGCGGCAGATTTTAATGACATTGGTGCTGATACATTGGGTCATATTGCCGAATATCGAAATGGATTGCATATGCCTCATATGGGAAAATTAGGTTTAAGTAATATAAAGGAAATTAATGGCATAGAAAAGACATCTAAGCCAAAGGCCCATTATACGAAAATGCAAGAAGCGTCCAATGGAAAAGATACAATGACAGGTCATTGGGAAATGATGGGCCTCTATATTGATACTCCTTTTCGAACATTTGAACAATTTCCTGAAGAGTTAATTAAAACGATTGAACATAAAACGGGAAGAAAAGTAATTGGCAATAAACCAGCTTCAGGTACAGAAATTATTAAAGAATTAGGTCCACAACATATGGAAACAGGCAACCTTATTGTTTATACTTCAGCTGACTCCGTATTACAAATTGCAGCACATGAAGAAATAATTCCAGTAAAAGAACTATATGAAATTTGTGAGATATGCCGTGAATTGACTTTAGACGAAAAATATATGATCGGGCGTGTAATTGCCAGACCATTCATCGGTGAGCCAGGTCGTTTCGAACGGACTGCTAATCGACATGATTATGCCCTAAAACCTTTTGGATATACTGTTATGAACTCTTTGGAAGATGGTGGCTATGATGTTGTTGCGTTAGGTAAAATTTCGGATATCTATGATGGTGAAGGAGTCACGGAATCAATTCGAACAGAAGATAATGAAGATGGGATCAAAAAATTTATACAATCAATGGATAAATCGTTTCACGGTCTGAATTTCTTAAATTTAGTTGATTTTGATGCTAAATATGGCCATAGAAGAAATCCAGATGGGTATGCAGAAGCGCTAGAACAGTTTGATCAATTTTTACCGGAAGTTTTAGATAAATTACAAGAAGATGATTTACTTATCATAACAGCAGATCATGGTAATGATCCTACTCATCATGGAACAGACCATACCAGAGAATATGTACCGTTACTTGTTTATCATCAAGGGATAGATGTAGGAAAAGAGTTGCCGTTAAGAGAAACATTTGCTGATGTTGGAGCTACAATTGCGGACAATTTTAAAGTGAAACGTCCTCAATATGGTAAAAGTTTTTTGAGCGATATTAAATAAGATATGGTAACTTCTAAATTGCTTATCCTAACTTAGTAGGGAGTGATAAAAGAAAAGCTAGTCCGATTCTTTGCCCCTTTAGGATGATCCTTGACCACTAAGAAAATGGAAGAATAGTTAAGACAATATTGTGTAAATGACTTCAAAAAAGAGGTGATTGGAATGAGAATGGTTGATATTATCGCCAAAAAGCGAAATGGTGATACGTTAACAGAACAAGAAATTTCTTTCTTTATCAAAGAGTATATGAAAGAAAATATACCCGATTATCAAGTGTCTGCTTTGATGATGGCAATTTATTATCAAGGTATGACACAAGAAGAAACTGCATCCTTAACGAAAAATATGGTTGAATCCGGTGATATTATTGACTTGAGCCCTATTAAAGGTCACAAAGTAGATAAGCATTCAACTGGTGGTGTCGGTGATAAGACAACTTTTATCGTTGGTCCTCTAGTTGCTGCAGCAGCTATCCCAGTAGCAAAGATGTCGGGAAGAGGGTTAGGTCATACAGGAGGGACTATAGATAAGTTAGAATCCATACCAGGCTTTAAGGTCGAATTAACAAATCAGCAATTTATTGATAATGTCAATAAATTCAAGTTATCTGTAGTTGGACAAACAGGAAATTTAGCCCCAGCTGATAAGAAATTATATGCTTTGCGAGATGTTACAGCAACAGTTGACTCAATTCCATTAATCGCAAGTTCGATCATGAGTAAAAAAATTGCTTCAGGAGCTGACAGTATTGTCCTGGATGTTAAAACAGGTTCAGGAGCTTTTATGAAATCATTGCAAGATTCTAAACGATTAGCGGAAGAAATGGTAACGATCGGTAATCAATTAGACAGACAAACCGTTGCCGTGATCAGTGACATGAATCAACCGTTAGGATATGAGATCGGAAATGCCAATGAGGTAAAAGAAGCAGTTGAAGTATTACAAGGAAAACGAATAGAAGATCTTCGAGAATTAGCAATTGAACTTGCAGCTCATATGACAATATTAGCTGGTGTGTATCAGGATTATTCAGAGGCAACACAATCATTAGAAAGCTTAATCGATAACGGCGACGCGTTAAAATGCTTTATGGATTTTATAGAAGCACAAGGCGGTGATATAACTGTTATTCAAGACCTGTCTCAACTCCCTGGATCATCTTATCACATGGAAGTGAAAGCTGATCAAGGAGGCTATATACATGAAATGGAGGCAGATGAAATAGGGGTAGCTGCTATGCATCTAGGTGCCGGAAGAGCAACCAAGGATGATGCTATTAATCACGGGGTTGGCATTACCCTCCAAAAGAAAATCGGTGATTATGTAGACCATGGCGATACTTTAGCTATATTAAACAGTGATCAAGAAGATGTCGAACAAATCATCTCTATTGTAAAAAATGCTTATACGATAAAACCTGAAAAAGCAACCCGCCAAAAAATGATATATGAAGTCATAAAATAGGTAGTAGAAAAGATAGCGACGATGTTCGCTATCTTTTTTCTGTCTTTTTTTAAATATTTCAAAGTACAAGTTATACTTTTAGATTATTTTGGAAAAAATAGAAATGTTATAAATCGGAGGTGAAGATGTTGAAAAGAATAAGCATAATGATACTCATTGTTATAAGTATGGCGGTGATCGGTCAAGGAAACGTATTTGCTCATCATGAAGAAAATCACGTATCAAGTGAAGTAAGTGAAAGTGAATCATTAGATTTAGCCACAAATTCGAAATCAGCGATACTTATCGAACGTGATACTGGTAATATATTATATGATAAAAATTCTAACGAAGAATTACCACCAGCTAGTATGACTAAAATTATGACTATGCTACTTATTATGGAAGCTATTGAAAAGGGTGAATTATCCTTAGATGAACAAGTCAGAGTCAGTGAAAATGCTGCATCAATGGGTGGATCACAAATCTTCCTAGAAGCTGGAGAAGAAATGTCAGTAGATGACTTGCTAAAAGGTATTGCTATTGCATCAGGTAATGATGCTAGTGTGGCAATGGCAGAAAGAATTGCCGGTAGTGAGCAAGTTTTTGTAGAAATGATGAACGAAAAAGTAGAAGAATTAGGGCTTAAATCTACCAATTTCCAAAATTCAACTGGCTTACCTGCAGAAAATCATTATAGTACTGCTCATGATATGGCGATTATGGCTAAGGAGTTACTAAAATACGAGGATATTACACGCTACACAAGTATTTATGAGGATTATTTACGTAAAGACACTGAAGATGAGTTTTGGCTTGTTAACACCAATAAGCTAGTTCGTTTCTATGAAGGTGTAGATGGTCTGAAAACAGGATACACTAACGAAGCGAAATATTGTTTGACGGCAACCGCGGAGAAAAATGGTATGAGAACTATAGCTGTTGTTATGGGAGCAGAAAGCACGAAAGATCGAAATAGTGATGTAAGCCAATTGTTAGATTATGCTTATGCGAAATTCGAAACAAAGCCATTATACGAGAAAAATCAGGCTGTGACGTCGTTTGAATGGTTAAAAGCAAATAAACAAAAGGTGGATGTAGTTACCAACGACTCAGTATCGATTCTTTATCCTAAAGGAACCAATTTAGATAAAATCGATACGAAAATAAAAATTAATCAAGATGTAGAGTTACCGCTAGAAAAAGGAACAATGGTCGGTAAGTTGCAAGTGGTAGTTGGAGAAGACATTATTAGTGAAACAGATTTAATTGTATTAGAAGATATTAAGCATGCTAATGTACTTCAACTGTTTAAACGAACATTTCAGTCATTCTTTTAGCGATAAGGAAAGAATAGGTCGAAAATAAGCTTATTTAGACGATTTCGTTCTAGTTTTGTCAATTAGCAGGATTAGGGATGAGAGATATAGAAAAAAGTAATACAGAAAAAACTGGGAGGGAAATATATGCAATTACAGACTCAATTCACTGTAGTCGAAGACGTATTAATCGTCCGATTGGATGGTGAACTAGATCATCATTCTGCTGCTCGATTAAAAATAGAATGGCAAGATCGCCTGCATCAAGAGGGGATTAAGCACGTCATTTTAAATCTTGATGCCTTACATTTTATGGACAGTTCAGGTTTAGGGGTTGTATTAGGGCGTTATAAGGAAGTAAAGCAATTAGGAGGAGAAATGATTGTTTGTTCTGTCAACCCAGCAGTAAAAAGGTTATTTAATATGTCGGGATTATTCAAGATTGTTAGGCTAGAGTCAAATGAAGATTTTGCTCTTTCCAGTTTGGGGGTGGCATCATGAATAATGCAATGGAATTAAAGTTTAGAAGTGTCAGTGAAAATGAAGCATTTGCTAGAGTTTCAGTTGCTGCATTTGTGTCACAAATTGATCCAAATATGGATGAATTAACAGAAATCAAAACTGTTGTTTCGGAAGCAGTAACCAATGCTATTATTCATGGTTACGAAGAGGACCCAAACCAATACGTTTATATCTCTTGTTCCTTAACTGATCAGACATTATCCATTTTAATCGAGGATGAAGGGATGGGAATTGATAATATCGATTTAGCGAAAGAACCACTATATACCTCTAAACCTGAACTTGAGCGGTCAGGAATGGGTTTTACTATTATGGAAAACTTCATGGATAAAGTCGAAATTATATCACATCCAGGAGAAGGCACAAAGGTGAGAATGACAAAAGATTTTCAAACTAGCAAAACCATGTGTAATTAGGTGATGCCTATGAAAACACAAATGTCTAACACATCACCTTTAGATGATAAAGATGTAAAGAGGTATATCCAGTTAAGTCAACAAGGAGATGAGGAAGCGAGATCATTATTGGTAGAGAAAAATATTCGCCTCGTTTGGTCTGTTGTTCAACGTTTTCTCAACAGAGGTTATGATCAAGATGATTTGTTTCAAATTGGTTGCATCGGTTTATTAAAGTCAATTGATAAATTCGACTTAGAATACGATGTCAAATTCTCTACTTATGCTGTACCGATGATTATTGGTGAAATCCAACGGTTCATACGAGATGATGGTACAGTAAAGGTTAGTCGATCCTTAAAAGAAATTGGAAATAAAATAAGAAGGGTAACAGATGAGTTAACAAAAGAACTCGCACGAGCCCCGACAGTGCAAGAAATTGCTGAAAAACTAGATCTTACACCTGAGGATATCATCCATGCGCAGGAAGCGACTAAGAAACCGCAATCCATACATGAAACTGTGTATGAAAACGACGGTGATCCTATTACGTTACTGGATCAGATAGCAGACGTCAATGACAATTGGTTTGATAAAATGACGATGGAACAAGTTATTAAAGATCTAGATGAACGAGAACGGTTGATTGTATACTTAAGATATTATAAGGATAAAACCCAAACAGAGGTTGCAAACCGACTGGGAATATCACAAGTTCAGGTTTCCCGAATAGAAAAGAAAATATTAGAAAAAATAAAAGAAGAAATCACAAATTAAGATTATCCTCCGGGATAGTCTTTTTTTATGGGAAATTTACATAATATCCATAATCTGCGAAGTAACTTTGTATTTGCTCTCTTCCATTCTTGACAAACCGCTCCGGCAGAATACTGCGCTTTCCGTGGGCATCTTGAGCTAACTTGGTAAAGAAAAGCACTTTACCAAGTGGATCTTCGGCACACGTGAGTTCCCACAGGAGTCTCCGCATTCTGTTTTGTTCTCTGATTATAGAAAGAAATGAACTCATAGAACTAAACTTTTCTGTTTTGTTACAGTGCTAAATGGCTGTGAATGCCCCTGTAGCAGACTAGAACCTTATGCTATATATGTTGGAGAAATCGACTGGTTGATTTTGGATTAGTGTTGAGGAGCATAACTTAACGAAGGCCGCCCCCCCACGAAAGGGAAGTGGGCAGCCGGAGTGGCGGTTATGGTCACGATATATGTCAAAATTACTACATAGGCGACTGTGCATTTAGTTTCGAACAAACAGTATTTTCAATACTTCGCAGGATGTACCTACATTTCTAAATAGAGTGTGTTGTTTTTCTGTACTGTTATGAATGAATATTTAAAATCAACTTATACTAAGAATACCATTTTCCTCACAAGCAAGCTAAAAGTAAAAGGATGATGTAATGTGAAGGAAGAAAAAGTATATATTCGACTCAAAAGAAAGATTGAAGTGGATAAACAACATTTAATTACTTTAAATGATATTGCCTTTGTCACCGGAAATATTGATTATTTGAAAGAATTAGAAACTTTAAAGATTTATCAAATTACAGAGAAAGATCAAAATGTATCTGTTATTGATGGTTTCCAATTATTAGATACGCTAGTAGAAGCTTATCCTTTCCTTAGCGTTGAATTGTTAGGATCAAATCATGTAATTGTAGAGATTAAAAAAAATGACAAAAAAGCTAATATCTTTTTAATCCTGTTAATCTGGCTACTACTTTGCATTGGATCAGCAATGGCGATCATGAATTTTCATTATGATGTCAGTATGGAAGAAGTACATCAAGGGTTGTATTTCTTGTTAACGGGGGAACAGCAGAATAAACCACTATGGATTCAAATTCCTTATTCAATCGGTTTAGGCTTAGGGATGATCCTGTTTTTTAACCATATTTTCAAAAAACGTTTCAATGAAGAACCAAGCCCGTTAGAAGTTGAAATGTTTAACTATCAACAGGACCTTGATCAATATTTAATTTATCATGAGAATGTTCTAAATAAGCGCAATGACTCGTGAAATAGTATATGTTGTAGGTGAAATTGCAATAGGATTCGGATCAGGGCTAATGGTAGGTGCGGGCTTTGTAGCTTTTTTAACTGTATTAGGAATTATACCGAGATTAGTTCAGCTAAGTAAATCGATTGACTGGATGAAACATTATCAAGCAAGTGTTATAGTTGGTGCCTTACTAGGTACATATTTATCCTTCACAGAGTGGACGTTGAACCTTCCAGTTTACATCTTAGGTTTTTGGGGGTTACTACATGGTATTTTTATTGGAATGTTAGCTGCTGCATTAACAGAAGTGTTGAATGTATTACCAATTTTGATGAAAAGATTAGGAATAGATAAAGAATTACTATGGTTATTAATGGCAATTGTGATCGGAAAAATAACCGGATCTTTGTTTCATTGGATCATCTTCGTAGATATTTTTTAGAGAAGGAGTTCATCATGAATAAAAAGGATAATAAAACACCAGTTAATAAGTTACTAAAAAAAAATCAAGAATATATGAAAACGAGGATAGGTATCGATGTATCTTTTGATGTCGGATTTCGTGAACTTACTATTTTCGAGAAGAAAATCCAGTTATATTATGTTACTGGCTTAGTTGATACTGACTTTGTGATTGAAGTAATGAAGAAGCTAATTTCCATCAATGATGAGGAAGAATACAATAGTGAAATTTATGAAGTACTGAATAATCGTATCGTTCATCAACAGGTTGAAAAGGCGAAAACACTGGATGAAGCGGTAGATCAAATGTTATCTGGACTACTTGTTATTTTGGTTGATGGTCAAGACGAATGTTTTATCGTTGATGTTCGTCACTATCCTGGTAGGTCACCAGAGGAACCTGATACAGAGAAAGTCATACGAGGCTCTAGAGATGGATATACCGAAAATATTATTGAAAATACCGCCTTAACTAGAAGACGAATAAGGGATGAGCGTCTACGTAATGAGATGATGCAAGTTGGTGAACGATCTAAAACAGATATTTGTATATCCTATATTCAAGATGTAGCTGATAAAGGGCTAGTAGATTTAATTAAAAATGAATTAGAACAAATTGAAGTAGATGGACTTTCAATGGCTGATAAGACTATAGAAGAATATTTGGTGCAACAAGGGTTTAACCCTTATCCACTTGTCAGATATACAGAAAGGCCAGATGTAGCTGCTTCCCATTTATTTGAAGGACATGTTCTGATAATGGTTGACACATCCCCAAGTATGATAATTATGCCAACTACGTATTTTCATCATGTGCAGCACGCTGAAGAGTACCGTGAATCTCCAGCAGTAGGTACATTTGTCCGCTGGATCAGGTTCATTGGGATTTTTGCTTCCTTATTTTTATTACCACTCTGGTTATTATTAGTAATAGAACCATCACTATTACCTGATAATTTACAATTTATTGGCCCAAATGAAACAGGAAACGTGCCAATCATTGTCCAAATATTATTAGCGGATATTGGTATTGAATTTTTACGGATGGCAGCCATTCATACACCAACGCCTTTATCGACTGCGATGGGCTTGATTGCAGCAGTGTTAATCGGCCAAATCGCGATAGATGTAGGCTTATTTAGTGCAGAAGTCATTTTATACGTTGCGGTTAGTGCAGTTGGCACATTCGCAACACCAAGTTATGAACTTAGTGTTGCCAATAAAATGGCCAGAATTATATTAATTATTTTAACTTTTATCTTTCAAGTGAAAGGGCTCGTCATTGGATTGACGATTTTTCTTTTGCTATTGATATCGACGAGATCCTTACAAACACCATATTTATGGCCATTTCTTCCTTTTAACGACAAAGCCCTATGGCAAATTTTATTTCGGGTGTCGATGCCTTTGTCTAAAACAAGACCTAGTATAGTGAACCCTAAAAATAATCAAAAACAAGCATAATCTTAATTGTAAACACTTGAACTAGAGATAAGCCTGTGATAAATTATCTTTATACTTTGTTAGATTTTGTAGAAATGGGAATTCTTTTATCCCTTGTCTACCTGTCTTCGTTAAAAAGATGGGGATAAGGGATTTTTGTATGATGAATAGAGGTAGAAGCTAGAGGGAAGGCGAGGGTTCAAGATGTTACATCCGTTTGCAGTTAATGAGGATGGCCATTTAACCATTGGCGGCTTGGATGCTGTTAATCTTACTAAAAAATACGGCACTCCATTATTCGTGTATGATGTCAAAAAAATTCGTGAAAATGCAAGAGCTTTTGTAGATACATTTAGAGAAAAAGGTGTGCAAGCACAGGTTGCATATGCGAGTAAAGCATTTTCATCTGTTGCAATGATTCAAGTTGCTAAACAAGAAAATTTAAGTTTAGATGTCGTATCCCAAGGTGAGTTATATACAGCGTTGGAAGCAGATTTTCCTGTTGAAAAAATCCATATGCATGGGAATAATAAAAATATTGATGAAATTTCGATGGCGGTAGAATATAATATAGGTTGTATTGTTGTCGACAATTTTTACGAAATAGAGTTATTAGAACATGTTTTAAAAGAACAGAATAAAGAGATGGATGTTTTAATCAGAGTTACTCCAGGAATTGAAGCACATACACATGATTACATTTTAACTGGAAATGAAGACTCGAAATTCGGTTTTGATTTAACAAATGGACAAGCAGAAGATGCTTTACAGAAATTAATGAAAATTGATGGGATCCATGTAAAAGGACTACATTGTCATATCGGATCGCAAATATTTGAAACAGATGGTTTTACAATGGCGATTGAAAGACTTTTTCAAACGTTGAAAGGGTGGAAAGATCGTTATGATTTTGAATCGGAAGTATTAAATGTTGGTGGTGGATTTGGTATTAGGTACACAGCGGAAGATGATCCTTTGCCACTTTCAACTTATGTTAAATCTTTAATTGATAAAATTAGCGAACAGGTGAATGAAAATGAGATGGCATTTCCTGAAATTTGGATAGAACCTGGTCGTTCTATTGTCGGAGATGCTGGATTAACGTTGTATTCTATTGGGTCTGTCAAAGAAATACCAAACGTTAGAAAGTATGTGTCCGTTGACGGTGGGATGACGGACAATTTGCGTCCAGCGCTTTATAACGCAAAATATGATGCAGTGATTGCCAATAATGTCAATGGAACGAATAAAGAGGAAATATCTCTTGCAGGAAAATGTTGTGAATCTGGTGATATGCTGATTTGGGATATAGAATTACCGAAAGTCACGCAGGATGATATTATAGCTGTTTTCTCAACTGGAGCTTATGGCTACTCGATGTCTAATCATTATAATCGTTTTCCCAAACCAGCTGTAGTTTTTATTGAAGATGGACAAGATAAATTAGTTATTAAACGAGAGTCATTTAAAGATATGGTTCAAAATGACCTTTCATACGAATAGGAGGATAAACATGAAACAAGCAGTAATAGAATTTGAAAATGGAGAACAAATTGTTATAGAGTTATTTGAAGAAGCAGCACCTAATACGGTAGCTAACTTTGAAAAATTAGCAAATGATAAGTTTTACGATGGCGTGATTTTTCACCGTGTAATTCCTGGCTTCGTTGCCCAAGGCGGTGATCCAACAGGAACTGGTATGGGAGGACCTGGATACACAATAAAATGTGAAACAGAAGGCAACCCGCATAAGCATGTAGCAGGGTCACTATCGATGGCACATGCTGGGAAAGATACTGGTGGCAGCCAATTTTTCTTAGTACATGAACCTCAACCACATCTTGATGGCGTTCATACTGTATTTGGTCAAGTAACAGAGGGCATGGATACAGTTCTTCGCATCCGCCGAGGAGATACCATGAAAACTGTACGTGTTTCAGAAGTATAAAATTAGTTCCTTCAGTTGCCATAATTAGATAAAGATTGACATCCAAATGGGAATATACTATTGTAAGTGAGGAAAGCTATATTCTCTGAACTCGAAGGAACGATAGATATGCGTAGAAAAAATAGTTTGCTTTTTCTTGTTTTACTTATTTTAAGTATTGTGTGGGGTTGTTATTATTGGTTTGGAATTGTATTTTCTTCCTAGTAATTGGAAATAATTAATAGTAACGACTTTTGTACGAAAACATAACATGTCAATATACGAATTGTTATGAATAATGAGGGGTTCAATATGTTAATTCGCTTTAAAAAAAGATTTGAAAAAATAGCAATGGGTTTACTTTCCTTTATGCCCGAAGAAAAAGAAGTTTCAAAACTTCAAGATACAATCAAAGAATACGAAACGAATGAGGATTGGCAGTTGTTTCTTTGGAAAGAAGAAGAAGATGTTCTAGGAGCAATTGGAGTATATCTAGATAAAGAATCCGAGTCTGCAGTTGTTCAGCATTTAACAGTTAATCCATCCCACCGCAACTTGGGAATAGGAAAGAAAATGGTCAATGCTTTAAAAAAACATTATGGCGCTACTTATGAAGTGATTGCAAATAAACAGACTGAAAAATTTCTACAAAAATGCAATGAAAATACGGATGAATAAAATCGTAAAGAACCTTTGCTAATCATGAAATAGCAAAGGTTTTTTGCGTATGAATAGTATATTTTTATCCAATAGAAAAGCTTATCACCAAATTAGTGATAAGCTGTGGTAAACTTTATTCTAGAACCAAGCTGCACCAACAATGATTAAAAGAATGAACAACACAACGATTAAAGCAAAGCCGCCGCCGTATGAGTATCCCATTTTCAAACCTCCTAAAGATGTAATTAATCAATTATAAAATTGATTTCTCAACATTAATGTATGCAATTCTTATTTATATGGTATAGGCGTTTATAAGAAATAGCCTATAAATCTTTATTCTCATGTTGGAGGTATTCATATGCCCGACCATTATCAAGTTAAATTAGAGACATTTGAGGGTCCCTTAGATTTATTATTACACCTTATTAATAAATACGAAATCGATATTTATGACATTCCGGTTAAAGAGATAACTGCACAATACATGGCTTATATCCATACGATGCAACAATTGGAGTTAAATATAGCTAGTGAGTATTTAGTGATGGCAGCTACTTTACTGGAAATCAAAAGTAAGCAATTATTACCTAATCCAACGGTAGAAATTGAGGATGAATATGAAGAAGACCCACGTGAAGAATTAATGCGCCGTCTTATTGAATATCGAAAATATAAGGAAGCAGCGGAGCATCTTAAAGAAAGAGAAGTAGAGCAAAGCCAAGTGCACACGAGACCACCGCTACAAATGGGACAAGAAGAATCATATCCATTACCTGAAGGTGGAGCCAATATATATGATATGATTGAAGCAATTGGGAAAGTATTGGAAAGAAAAAAGTGGAACCGACCAATGGAGACCTCTGTTCAACGTCAAGAAATTCCAATTGATCAACGAATGGATGAAATTATGGAGAAATTAGAAGAATTTGAACATCCTATTTCTTTTTATCAACTTTTTCCAAACAAAACTAGAACATATATTGTTGCGACATTTATTGCGATACTGGAATTGATGAAACAAAGAAAGGTAAATTGTAAACAGGAAAAACAGTTGGATGAATTAATCGTATATCGTTACCAATCCTAATGATTAATGATTGATGGAGGTTATCAAGTTGGATATAAATGATATTAAGGCGATAATGGAAGGTTTAATATTCGCTGCTGGAGATGACGGGATACATAAGAAAGAACTTCGAAAAGTATTAGATTTAGATAAGGATATGGCTGATCATTTAATTAATGAGTTAAAGTTTGAATATGAACATGCTAAAAGAGGCATTATGTTAATGGAATCACAACAAGTGCTATTTTTAACTACGAAGCCAGAGCATAGTGAATATTTTACGAAATTGAAAGAAGCGAAAGTGCATGCTAAGCTATCACAAGCGGCATTAGAAACTCTAGCGATTATCGCCTATTTGCAACCAATCACCAGGACGGAAATTGAGCAAATTCGCGGTGTAAAAAGTGAACGACCAATACAAACCCTTATCTCCAGAGCATTAATTGAGGAAGTAGGTCGTAAAGAAGGAGTAGGGAGACCGATTTTGTTTGGGACAACTATCGAATTTTTAACTTATTTTGGCTTAAGTTCTATTGATGATTTACCACCGTTGCCAGAAGATATTAACGAAATCGATGTAGAACAGGAAGCTGACCTCTTCTTCGACCGACTACAAAACATGAACGATTAGCCCTGTAACTTACCAAAGTTACAGGGTTTTTCCTTTATATATTAGCAGTACAAAATCCATAAACTGCGCAGTAACTTAGATAGGGATTTGCTCTTTTCCCGTATTCGCACTGCATGAAGAGA